>JAGXLK010000178.1 GCA_018334735.1 Planctomycetota bacterium
TCGCTTTTACAGTTACCGTTTTGTGAGCGGTTCCGCGGCCTTCTTTCATGACCTTAAGTTGGATTTCGCCGATTCCCACATCGGCGATACCGCAGGGAGTAACCCCTTTTAGCTGCCCTCCGATGTAAACGCGCGCGCCTTCAGGCTTGCTCTCAACGTAGAGACCACCCACCAGTCCTTCGGCAGCCGCGGCGGGTCGACATGAAACAGCGAAGGCCAATAAAATGCCAAAGATTAACGTGAAAGTGAGATTCTGTTCAGCGAGCATGTCCTCTACTCCAGAGAAAAGATGGTTGTGTGTCGGACTCAATTTGGAATACGCCCCCATCCGTACTCCAATTATTTATTATACCATAGCTTCGTCGGAGAGCCAACATGTTTTCCATCAACGTGCATGGCGGATCATTTCGGCCGAGAGGCGGATTGCTTCAACCAAAGATTGCTCTTTTGCAACTCCCATGCCAGCAATGTCATAGGCTGTCCCGTGGCCAGGGCTTGTACGCACGAATGGCAGACGCAGAGTGATGTTGACGACGAGGTCAAGCCCAGAGAGCTTGATCGGAATCATTCCCTGATCATGGTAAAGAGCGATAACTCCGTCGAATTTGCTCTCAAGAGCCTTGAAAAAAAGGGTATCGGAGGGCAATGGGCCTGTAGCGTCAATACCTTTTGAGCCTATTTCGTCCATAGCTGGTTGCAGAATTCGTTCTTCTTCATCCCCGAACCGCCCGCGATCACCTGCATGGGGATTGAGCGCGCAGACGGCAATCGAGGGATCCGGGATAATAAAATACCGTTCCAGCGCATCCGAAAGCGCCCCTGCAGTGTAGGAAACTCCGACACTCGTGAGCGATTTCGCTACATCTCGAAGGGGTAGATGTGTCGTGACAAATGCCACTCTCAGATCTTCATTTACGAGCAGCATCACGGGTCGGGCGGTATCGGTGAGGTCACCGAGCATTTCCGTATGACCGGGGAAAGAACTTCCGGCAGCCCCGATTGCGTTTTTGTTGATCGGGGCGGTGACCAACCCGTCAGCCAGCCCATTCTGTATTTGTTCAACGGCGTAGCGAATGTACTCTAAACTTGCTTTTCCGCTTCCCGCGGATGCCGAACGATTTGTCTGTTTCGAGAGGTTGAAGTTGTCGAGGTCAATAACGCCCCTTCCCCCTGGCTTTTGGCAGGGTTCTTCTAAAGTCTTTGGGGCGGAGGGAAGTTTGAGCGTCCGGGATTCGTAGTCGAGCGTATCCCGGCTCCCCACGATGGTGATGGCGGGATTACCGGACATTGGGGCCTTCGAAATCGCTTTCAGGCATATCTCGGGTCCGATTCCACAGGGATCTCCCATTGTCAGCAGCAGACGAATTGGTTTTTGTTCTGCCAGGATTTTCAGCCTTCCTCCCTCAGCACGTCGATGTCGATTTTGTTTTTATCAGAGATTTGATTTTGCTGCTGGCGAACATACCGTTGAACCAGTTTTGCGACCATATCGCACTCTATATTGAGTTCGTCGCCCGTGTTACGCTCGGTAAAATTTGTCTTTTCCAAAGTGTGCGGTATCAGGCTGACCTGGAATTCTCCGGGGCGAAGCGCAGCAATTGTCAGGCTGACACCGTCCACCGCTACGCTGCCTTTCAGGATCATTTGATCTGTTAACTCGGGAGGGACCTGGACGACGAGACGTGTTTCACCGGGATGATTCTGCAGGTGTTTGACCCGCCCGAGGCCATCCACGTGGCCGGTGACGAAGTGGCCGCCGAAACGGTCCGTAGGGCGAAGGGCTAATTCGATGTTAACTTTGGCCCGAGATGACATATCCCCGAGGTTAGTAAGGCGCAGAGTCTCGGCCGAGATATCGAAATTTGCCACTGTGTTTTCGACCGTGGTGGCCGTGAGACAAACGCCGTTAACCAGCACGCTATCACCGGGCTTTATTTCCCGGGCTATCGCATCGAGTTTCAGAGTAAGTCGTGCTGTTTGCCCCTTATTTTGAAGCGTTTTTACCTGAGCCACTTTCTGCACAATGCCCGTAAACATAACATGTACTCCAGAGTGATAGAAGAGACAACAATTATGACATGCCCGGCGTGGACCGTCAAAGCGGGAATGCGAGCTCTGAAAACTCACCGAGAAGAGATCCGCCGCACTTTTGAAACGACAGTCACAATTTCGGTTTCGCCTGATGCTGATCTGTCCGCTATACTGGGAATGGTGTAAGATATAATCAGGCGAAGCGCCTCGATGAAAAAGTTCTGGAGATGTAGATGCTCGCGAGAAAGTCCCTTCGTACGATCGTTATTATCCCGACCTATAACGAAAGGGAGAATATTGTCCGTCTCTGCAAGAAAGTCCTTTCGCAGGGGAATTCGTTGGATGTTCTGGTGGTTGATGATGATTCTCCCGACGGCACGGGTGAGGTGGTCCAGAAAGAAACTGAAAATAACACCAGGATTAATCTGCTTTCACGGTCGGGAAAACAGGGGTTGGGAACGGCACATATCGCTGGCTATTTGTGGGGATTTAAGCGAGGATACGACCGAATTGTGACAATGGACGCCGACTTTTCCCATCCTCCGGAGCGAATACCGGCGATGATCAAATTAAGCCGTAGCTGCGAGGTTGTAATCGGTTCCCGTTACATTCAGGGTGGGGGATATGAGGATTGGCCGCTTCATCGGATATTTCTCAGTGCGGCTTCGAACTGGGTCGCTCGTACATTTCTCCGGTTGACTCCGAGAGACTGCACCGGGGCTTTCCGCTGTTTCCAGACCGGGGCGTTGAGAGAGATTCCCTTGGAAAATATACGAGCTACCGGGTATGATTTTCAGGAGGAAATGTTATGGCAATGTTCGGGGCGAGGATGGGATATCGGTGAGGTGCCCATTACTTTTGCCCAGAGGGAGGCCGGGTCATCGAAAATAAATCTCGGGGAGATTGTGAGGGCAGCCTGGACGGTTTTACGTTTGGTGTTTACTCCTGATGGCGAGCGAAGAAAATGAGTCGGGATGAATAAGAACATTTAACAACGGAGTTTTAGATCATGCTACAAAGCGGTACAAATAAACGTATCTGGCCCATTGCGGTCGCGAGTTTAGTGGTCGTTTCGGTCTTCGCAGCCTCGGGGTGCAGCAGCCTGAGTGAGAAAGAACGGGATTACCTGCGGGGCGAACGTGCTGCAGCCAAAAATCTTTTACAGGAGTTTGCTTCTGCCGTGCGCCAGGACAATTTGCCCGCTGCAATGGGGAAACTCCATCCGAACTTGTCTGTGAGGGAATGCAAAGCTTTCAAAGAGCGCCTGCGACTGGCTTCATGGCTGGAACTTTACAGTAGTTATCAGCCGAATTTAGACGCCGCTATGTCAAACATGTCTTTTAAGGAGGCCCAGAACGGTTTTGCCAAAATGCGCGTTCCCGCTCGTTCCCCGAATGCGGGACGGTTCAAGGATCGATATGTGCTCGTTAAAAGCGGGGACGAATGGAAAATAGGAAATGTCAAATTTCAGAAACCAATTGCCGGGGAACCGCTGGATCTTCCGGAGGCTGAAGAGCAGGAGATACGGTCGATTCTCGAACCGGTTTTTGAGGATCTGCGCGATGGCAGGATCGCGAAGATCCTCGCGGCTCTTCCGGGGGATAAGTCGGTCTACCATAGTGTTGAAAGGCCGGGTTGGTTCGGTAAGCTTATTGGGCAGAAAACCAAGGTTTACAACCTCATGGAAGATCTTGAGGCAGTTTACAAACTACAGATCGCGCAGTGGCCGGATCTGCGGGATCCTTTGCCGGCCGCTTATCTGTCGCCCGTTTCCACCGTTATCGTTTTTGATATTCCGTATAGCAGTCATCGATTGGGCATCGGGCACGATACTTTGCAACTGGAATGTTTTGTTTCACAGAGTCCGGAAGGTTGGGAACTGACGTATGTCCGTGTTTTTGGAAAGGCCCTGAGTCATAAGAAATAGTAACGAATGGTACACACCATGGTTTTCCCTTGCCTTACGGTGCCGGATCGCGCCGATGGCCAGAAGCTACTTGCTTTTCTGAGCCAACGCTTCATTAACGAGTCGAAGACCAGCTTGCGGCGGCTGGTGGGGGAAGGGCAAATTCTTGTCAACGGGCAACGAGTCAGCACGGGCACGACGGTATGGAGTGGGAATTCTATCACGGTCCCATGGGAACTGAATTTTGCCCCTCCTCCTCCGGGAGCATCAAAGCCGGAAGTTTTGTGGGAAGATGATTGCCATGTCGTGTTAAATAAGCCGCCCGGCGTAACGGTTCTGCCGGCTCGCGATGGGACGCAAGAATTTTACGACAGTATTGTTTCATACATGAATCGCAATAGTTCTCGGGGCGGGCCTTACGTGCGACCCCATGTTGTGCATCGGCTCGATCGCGGTACGTCTGGCGTCCTTATCGTTGCTAAAACACCCTCGGCGAGCAAAGCTTTGTCCCGGCAATTTCAGGATCGCACTATTAAAAAGACTTATCTTGCCGTAGTGGAGGGGCGCTTCCCCGTGGAGTCGGCCGAAGTCGATTTGCCTTTGTCGCGGTCGGATTCCAGTGAGCTCGCAATGGTGGTCGATGAACAGAGTGGCAAACCAGCGCACACCAGCATTATGCGCGAACGCGTATTCCGACATTTTTCGCTCTTGCGAGTTAAGCCCCATACGGGGCGTCAGCATCAGATACGTGTCCACCTGCGCGCAACAGGGTATCCCCTCGTCGTGGACTTTCTTTATGGTCGGCGTCGAATACTGAGGGGCGAAGAATTCCACCAGATGATAGGCAAAAAGGTGGTCGATCCCAGGGACATTTTGCTGGAGAGATTTCCTCTTCACGCACAGTCAATCCGATATCGTTCTCCTGGAGAAAACGATGCTATTCGGGAGGTGGAGGCAGCTTTTCCAGAGGATCTGCACGGGTTTGTTTCGTATTTAGAAAAGTTCGATGAGCGTTGAGAGTAAGTTTTGCGCCGCGCTGAACGGGGGAGAGGTGTCGGAAAAGCTCTGGCTATATTAAAAGGCGATTCGGCAATGGGTTTCAGAGAGTCTGCTCTTTCTGTTGAAAAGAGGGGGCTGGAATGTTACCCTTAACTGCAAGAAAAATCTGAATTCGGCCGATATTTAACTGACAGTGGTACTGGTTGTATTGCGCTTAATCCGCTGTTAACACAAGGGGAATAGAGTGCCTGGGAAAACTCCTGTTCTTATCATGATTCAGGGCCATGAGCCCGGTTCACGTTGGAGACTTCAGGAGACCCGTGTGACGACGATCGGAAGGTCTTCCCGAAACCAGATAAGTCTGGTGAACCCCTCTGTAAGTCGTTTTCACTGTGAAATTTCGTACATCAATGGTTTGTGGTACGTGGCTGATCTTAACAGCAAAAAGGGCACGTTTTTGAATGGACGGCAGGTGACGGAAAGGGAGGTTTTGAAACCGGGTGATATTATTCGGGTAAGCAAGAATGTCTTCAAATTTGATCTTGTCGACGAAACTGCTAAACAAGACGAGGGATTGCTGGCAATTCGCGAGGCCAGCATGGGTACGGAGATTCAGGAAAAAGATGCCCATCGTGATCATCTTGATGAAATGCGTCAGCGCCAGCAATTTGAGCTTGAGGCCAAACAGGAATCAGAAGAAGAAGTTGAGGAACCCTCGTTTGGAGCAATTCTCCGTCAGGTCTCCTTTGTTCTTTTTGTAGGGCTTGTGGTGGCATTGCTTACCGCCGGCACGCTGGCCTATGGTAAAAGCCAGGCACAGCGCAAAAGGGATAGCCAGGAAGCAATTGCTGAGAGTGCGGCGAGAGCCCTCAGAGATGCTTTAGAACTGGCAAATGGGCGGATTGAGAATTATCCCCGTGCGTTGGAAGCTCTGGAAGAAGTGAGAGAAAAATACGAGGGATTCCCGGAAGCAGAAAGAGCTGCTAGAAGGCATCTGCGGTGCCAGGGAGAGTGGTTTGAAAATGGAA
>JAGXLK010000179.1 GCA_018334735.1 Planctomycetota bacterium
ATTCGGCAGCTTTTTGGACCTCCTCTTCCGGAAGCGAAGCGCCTTCAAGCGCCTCATCGAGATCGAATTTTTCCAGACCATTTTCGCTGAGAGATTTTTCAATCAGTTTTTCCGCTTTTTGTCTGCTTTCGAGTTGGTAGCTGAGCCGAGCCTTGAAGAGCAACGCGCCCGTCCCAACGGTAAAAAATAAAAACATACCGCTCAGAGCGGTCAAGCCAAATTCCAGTGAGAGGATTGAAAATATGGCAAACACAGTTGCCCCAAGACCACAGCCCCATCTGAACACAGCTTCCGCGTGCAGTAAGGCCAGCCCTCGACTTACGCGACTCGTATCAACTGACATGTGAATGACTCCGGAAAATATGATGTACAGTTTACGATCTCTTAATTATGCTTTTATTGGAAAGGATTTCGCAACACGAAAGCATAAGCCTTTTCCCGGCAAGCATTTAAGGCGGATCGAAAGAAAGCCTGTGATGACACTGAACGTGTGAGTACCCTGTTCGGGGGCGCGATTGATTGAATTGGCAAGAGAACTCAAAACGCCCCGCCCGTTTCAAACCGGCCTTGACAAGCCACGAGATGCAGAACAAATCTCGGCAATTGTTGTGGCGGGGAAGGAACGATCAATCGTTATAGCTGGGTGGTCATTCTCAATTATGGTCTTGACAAAAAGGGAAGAGTGGAGTATTATCTTCAGTCGGAAGGAAATTAATATATGCGTGATTCACAATCGCTTTCTATACTGACTACTCGAAGTGCTCATGGCCGGAATCGACGCACGGTATTAGATTGCATACGGTCAGAGGGGCCGCTTTCGGGGGCCGATCTTGCACGTGCTCTGGATGTGCCATCCGGAACAATCACACGGGTCGTTGGGAGCCTCCGTTCCGACCGGCTGGTAACTGTGCGACAGTCAGAAGAGAAGGCCGGAGTCGGAAGACCGCCGAAACTGGTGGATGTAAACGGAGAGTTCGCCTACTTTGTGGGCGTCGAGCTGGGATCTTATACGACCCGAATTGTTATTACGGATTTCAAGGGAGAGGTCTGCGACGCCGAGGTCTTCTCTACGGAAAGTATGGCATCGCCATTACCCGAGGCTCTGGCCAGTCGAGTCAGAGAATTTACCCGGGAAAAGTTGAGTGGTGACGATGTTGAAAAATTACGTGCGATTGCAGTGGGGCTATGCGGTGATGTTTCCCTGGACGGGGGAGCAACTTTCGGAGGGTTTCTTCCCAGGGGCACGGAATTGGCGCCCGCGCTCGAAAAAGCACTGGGGAGACCGGTTTTTCTGGACAACGATGCGAATATGGCGGCCCGTGCGGAATTCGTTTTTGGCGCGGCGCAGGGACTTCAGCATGTTGTCTGCCTGTTTGATCGGGGCTGGGTGGGTTGCGGACTGGTTCTGAACGGTGTCCTGTATCGAGGAGCCCACAACGCGGCCGGCGAACTGTCGGCACCAAGCGCTGAGAATGCGGAGGAAACAGGAAAAGGAAGCTTTCCACCTCCTTTCCTGGAGAGTCTCTGGCTTGAGAAGGCGCTTCAGGAAAAAGATCACAGGCTGACGCATCAGGAATTCGAAACACGGGCGGATATGATCGACGCACTTTGCGAGGCTGCCCGAAGAGGCGATGACCATGCAACGGAGTTGATTAAAGGCCAGACCGAGATGCTGGCACTTGCATTTCAAAGAGCTGGAGTTCTCTTTGATCCCGAGTTGCTTGTGTTGACGGGCGACTGGGCCGTAACGGGCGAGTGGGGGAGGCGCATGATACAGGACCGCCTCAAAGAATTATGGAAAGCTTCGGGATGCGCGAATCGAATGGAGACTCCCGACCTGATATTCAGCGAACTTGGACAGAATATAGTTTGCTTGGGAGCTGTGGCGACCGCGCTTGATGCTGTCAGTGGGGAAGTCTCCTCCAATGGCACTGATTAGAGACACTAAAGCTGTAATGACGACGCGGGCGTTGGAGAAAGAGCGACCACAGGTAGAAAGGACAGAAGAATGCGGAAAAACCTGAGAATTGCAGTGTTCGCGGCCTGTTTTACTGCTTGTATCGGATTTGCTGTGGCCCCCTCGGGCGGCGCCGCCGGGACAGTGAACCGCGTCTCCCATGGGGAGCACAGACCGATGCCGAAGCCTGATGAACCGTCCATAGAGTTTAATCCATGTATCGATCTTTGGATGGCGGGAATCCGCCGGGGAGGGGCCAATCTGCCCGCCGATATCGAGAAATTAAAAGGGTTCCGGGGGCTATTGGAACAGTTGAAAGCGGTCGGTGCCACCGGAGTCAGGATCTTCCCCGAAACGTATTGCTGCGCGAACAAAATGCCCTGGAAAAGCGAGTTTTGTCCGGATTACGGCAAGGAGATTCTGAAACCTTTGATAGACGGTCTGCACAACCACGGCTACAAAACGTACATCTTCCTGCACGCCTGGATTTCTCCGATACAGAAAGAAGGCAAACAGGCACCGATGCCGTGGCGGCGCTGGGACTATCCCTACGAACAAAGCGATTTCATATTCAGCAAGGGTTACGATAAATATTATAAAGTAAAGTACCCATGTGTTATCTGCGAGGATGATTTTCGAGACAAGTGGCTCGGAATTATGAAAGAAGTTGTTGGGCTTGGTATCGATGGTGTTTACGTTATGCCTGACGAGTATTATTTCAAAGGTCACCATCTCGAAACAACGAAATGTGTTCACTGCAAGAGGGAATTCGAAAAGCGTTTTGGTTACGAAACCTTCCCAAAACCTGTCGGGCAATTTACGATGGTCACGCCTGACGGAGAGAAAGATGTCTGGTCAGATAACGCCCAAAAAGGCGTTTCGGAAGAAGACATAGAGCATTACTGCAAATGGAAACTGTTCGAATATGAAAAGGTAGCTGAATTATTCAACGAAGTTGCCGTGGAACTAAAAGAGGTAAAACCGGGTCTGGAACTGATTGCCAGCGCCAATCCTGCGCCTCCGATCATGAAGGACAGACGTATGGAGCACGGGTGCGCGATGGATGTGATTGGGCGGGGTGAGAATTTCACCGGTGTTCAGCTTTACGGATCCGTTCCAGTGGAATTGGGGAAATACACGGCCATGGCAAGGAGGATGAAAGCCGCTTATCCGCACGCGGAACTTGTGGGAAGTATTCAGTCGCTCAGTTTCAAATCACGCCCTTCCGATTTCTCGGTGAGATTCTACGGCTATATTCTGCCTTTTGTTATGTCGGGGGTCCGCAAGATTGACGCTTATCGTCTCAATTACCTGCATGCGAATGACTGGTGGCCGCATGTCGTACGGGGCGTTCGGATGGTCCGCCTGCTGGAAAAGTGGGGCATCGCGAAATCGAGGTCTCCCGCGGAGACCTGCATGCTCTACTCCAGAGCTTCCGAGGATTGGTGGCAGTTGAGAGTTGAGTCTCTGATGGACAAAAAGGATCTGGGCCGGCAGGATTTTTACCTGTTGTACGAGGGCGGCAGAGAAGAGAAAGGCAGCATGGATACCAGTAAACGTCAGCAGAAGATCAATGAACACCGGCTACGCGGACCAATCTCACACCGACAGATTGAGGGACTGTTGATCGAGAGGGGAATCCAGTATGACGTCAAGTACACCGACCACCCCGAGCAACTTGAAGATCTCAGCAAATATAGACTGCTGATCCTACCGTTTGGTTATGCGATGTCCCAGGCGGCCGTTGAAGCGATACGGAAGGCGGTTGACGAAGGGGCCCGCCTGCTGATATTTGATCGCCTGGGAGAGGTGAACCAGTATGGTGTCAGACACAAAGAGCCGCTGCTTAAGGGACTTGTTAAAGATAAGAACGTTAAGTATCGCGATGTCAATCTGGCCGCGAATCGTAACGACGAGAAGGTTTGCGCTGGCAACCTGAAAGCGATCCGGGAAATGCTTGGAGAGACCGGTTATCACTTCGATCCGAAGAACGCCAGCGTTGAGTATCTGGTTCGCAAGATCGATTCAAAGAATTACATACTTTACCTGGCGAACTGGGAGAAGGAAAAGTCTGCTGCTCCCGTAATTGGACTTTCTTTGCCCGAAGGAACGTATCGGCTTGCCGTCTGCAGCAGCAATGGAGATGGATTGAACGAAGGTTTGGTCAGCGGCAAAAAGACGCCGAGTGGCGGAGTTTTGCGGAGATTTGAGATCTCCCTTTCGCCGGGCGAGGTGAAACTTATCAGAGTTCAGCCGAAGAAATGAGAAGATTCAAGCTATGCTCTGCATATGGCCTCCGATGGGGCACTTCATTTTCGATCAGGAGGTGTAAGATGATGGCAAAAGTATCCAGTGTGGAGGCATTTACCCTGATAGAATTGCTTGTTGTAATCGCCATTATTTCTGTCCTCGCTGCGATGTTGATGCCGGCATTGGAAAGCGCGAGGGAGGCGGCGAGGCGGTCTTTGTGCTCGGGAAATCTGAGGCAACAGGGAATCGGGATTCAAATCTATGCGAATGATTACAACGGAGTTCCGCCCGATTACTATGATGGTTATACCGGAGACAAATCCAGCTACTGGGGTGTGAACGGTTTTCCGTGCACCGTATATTGTTCCCTCCATTATCCGACGATGTGGGGTGGGGTTACACAGTATATTGGACATGGGCGGTTAATAACTGGAAAATCGTTGGAAACGCCCCAACTCCTGTACTGTCCCGCACGTAGACCGGGCGATGGGTTCACCTACAATCGAAACGATTGGGATGATCTGAGCTCGCCGCCTGGTGCGGCTTTGATGGGCTATGACCATCGCAACCCACTGTATTATGAATGGACCGATCGACCTGATCCCACAGATGGTGCCCGGTTGGAATCAATGGGGAATCTGGTAGCCTCCGCCGATACACTTTTGTGGACCGGAGATTCTACCGGTTCCCCCCCGAGTCATCGCGACGGAATCGAAGTGCTTTATTATGGAGGGCACGTCCGTTGGGATCACAATGAGTTCTTGAACGATCCACCGAAATACTACAATGAGCTCACGGGCCTCGCTGGGTGGTACACCGGAGGCGGAGCTGGGTGGAGCCTGATAAACTACTGGCAGAACGAACTTGACGGTTAAGGCGGAAATACTACCTGCGGACGCCGGAAGGTAGCCGCACTGAATTATGCGACAAAGGGCTAACTCCAATTCTATCCATTGACTGAGGAACTGGGGCAAAATGAGAAAAGCGTTCACGCTGATCGAACTTCTGGTCGTCATAGCGATTATAGCAATCCTTGCGGCGATGCTGATGCCGGCTCTGGAACGAGCACGCGAAGCAGCACGGTCAATCAGTTGTCTCGGTAACCACAAGCAGCTATCAATGGTCCACTTAATGTACAGGCATGACAATGCCGGTTATTTGCCCACCGTATATCACTGGTATCAAGAAGAGGAGTTGGCGGGGTATCTGGACCAGAAGCCGGGTGATGGTAGCAGCAATGTATACTGGTGCCCTTCTGATGATGGTAACCCTGAGTACAATGTTGAGCGGGGGCAAGCTCATTGGAATGCAAGCTACGGCTTAATATGGGATACAAACAGGCTAAGACCGGGAGATTGGGGCTACACCGAAATCAGCGGGCGAAGAAGTGTGGCAAACTATAAAGCGCCTTCATGGAAGATTGCATTTCTTGAGCATATGCCTACACGCCATTACCTTTCAACCTGGGGAGATTGGTATAGAAGCTGGAGTCGCCGGGATATGCGACACATGGGGGGGCATAATGTGTCTTTCATGGAGGGGCGGGCCGTGCATTATCCCGACCCGCTTATGGCTGCCGACGACAGGTGGTGGCTCTCGACTCCAGGGGACTGGCGGTATGGGTCCGGGCATCCTACGAAGCGGGTCCTTACCGCTTACTGCTTCCGCAATGTCGAGAGTGACGGCGATTGGTGGTACCGGTGGTGGAACCAAACGTACGTTCCGGACGGGGGAGGGTTTGAGCTGTGACCA
>JAGXLK010000180.1 GCA_018334735.1 Planctomycetota bacterium
CTGCGGTAGATCAGATTCCCGGTCGCTGTGATCTGGCGGCAGGGGGTACCATCACGGCTCTGCAGGTCGATTCCCACTTTGAAAGAGCGGTCGATGTAATTCCCGGTGATATTGTAGTGGTTACCGCCTCTTAGCACGATTCCTCCGGCCCCGTTCCACTCGATACGGTTTCCGGTCATCGTGACCGATGCATTTTCGTCGTAGCCGCCGTAGCCTGCATCTTTATTGCCGCTGAGCCAGTTGTCCATGACGAATCCGTCCCACCCACGCACACGAAGGCCGCATCCGGTGTTGTGGCTGAGCATGCAATGGCGAACGCTGAACACCCAGACCCGTCCGAGATGAACGCCGTCTCCGGTGAAATGGCTGATACGACAACGCTCGATGGTGGGGGCATCCTCCTGATCGCCATAATCATCTTTGTCCATAAGGATTCCGTGAATGTTGCTGCCGAGTTGCTCGCCCTCGAGAGACAGGCCGTTAATCGTGACTCCCAGAGCCCCGGTGATGTCCAGCAAGCACCGGGCTTCATCGTCGGCGAGTTTGAGAATGGAACCTCCGGGGTTGCGGTAGCTCCAGCCGGGCTGTCCCGAGATAACGACACCGGAGTCGATTTTCAATTCCGAGCACAGGTAAGTGCCTGTCGGAATATTAATTGCCCCACCGATCTGAGCAGCGCGGTCCAGCGTTTTTTGAAGGGCCTGGGTATCGTCTGTTTCGCCGTCGCCCGCGGCTCCGAAATCGAGGGGATTCAGCATTGTTTGGACCATGACTTTATCCTTTTACGGTTGTTGATACGCAGGAGATCACATTTCGTCACGGGCAGGGAAGAGAATATTCTGAAAAGTATCCTGTCCTGTGATTTGCCTCAGGAAATCAATATGCGGATGGAAGTCAGCGACCTCTCCGCATTTGTGGGAATCGCTTCCGAGAGCGATTCGAACATTTTTTCGGATGCAGAGTTCGAAAAAAACCGGGTCGGGCTGGTTGCTGTGAAAATTAATTTCAGCGGCGGCGCCGTATTCTTTCAGCAGATCGGTGACCGGCTCGTAGAGATTCCGTGGAACTGGCAAATCGTTGCGACTGAAAAAACGGAAAGGATGGGCGAGCACCCGGCATCCGTTGGCCAGAAGCGAACGGGTTCGTTCGAGGTACTCGGCTTGCATCGCTTTTTCGGAAGTTACCGATGGCGGGATCCAATGCACGGCGCCAAGCAACAAATCCCAGCCTTCGAGGTCATCCGGGTGGGCGCCGGGGCGGCCAGGAAGGTCCGGTTCGACTTCCAGACCGATTTTTACCGTTTCGGTGCGCAACGGCTCCGTGTAGCGCCTGTAATCGGGCAGACGCTGGCAATTTGCGGGCCGCGAACGCGCCCAATAATCGGGATGCGTGTAAACATAAGCTTCGTCGTGTTCTTGACGGGTCAGGTAAAGCTGGTCAGCATGTTCGCTGAGACAGAGTCCTCGAAGTCCGAACAACGAGGCCCTTCGGATGGCGTCCGGGGCTGTGATATTATCGGCGCAGTAGGCGTATTCGGTGTGGCAATGGACATCGAACAGAGAGTACTTTTTCGGTAGTTTCAAAGCATGGCGCTGGATTTCAACTTTTGGACCGCGAAAGCGGGCGATACCATAGGCAAATGGCGGTTTGCTGAGAGATGGACACGTCCAGTAGGTAACCCCATCGACGGATGTCGGTTCCTGGCCGGGATGATAGTGTCCGCTCAAAGAGGCGGCCAGAGCGCATTCTGCATACTGAGACATCACGGAACTGTGGTCGTGGAGTATATACGGATAATCGCTTTCTATGGGAGGATAAATAGGATTATGCTGAAGGGCGATTAGAGGTTGATTGGTTCCCTCTGCGACATTGCGGAACCGAGCCATCTGTTCGGCGTTGCGATGACCGACATCATTTTCGTCCCAACTATCGACGAACGTGTAAAGAAGGTAATCATTGATATCATGGATTCCGGGTTCATCTTCAAACAGTCTCAGCACCGTTTCGGCGTCGGGGTCGTGGTTACCCGGCACGACGATGCAGGGTAGTTTCGGAGCCTGTCGTCTGACATTGTCGCGAATTCTAAGAAGATCTGGAATTGCGCCGTCCGAGCTGCCGTCTTCGACAAGATCTCCGAGCAGAACAATTGCGTCGAGATTACTGCGACGTTGGGCGTCGCGAAGAGCCCGGGCAACGAGCTCGGCTCCCAGGTTGCATTCTCTGTCAGTCTCGCCGGGATCGGATTCGGCGAGATTGAAGTAGTGGATATCGGACAGAATAAGGAGAGAAATTTCTGACATCGTTCCATAACGAGGAAGGGAAACTCAACGTGAAGTGTAACCCTAACGTTATGATGATATGTGCGTCAAGCGATGTCTTTCGCGCGATCACATTTGCTCTCCCTTGGTCGGTTCTGGTAAGTTCGAGCAACGCCGAAGAGCGCAAAAGATTGTTTTCAGCGAAGTTGATCTCATTTTGACGTTCACGCGATTGAGACCCTGAAAGGTGAAATGATGGATACGAATGATTTTTTTATTCCAGAGTGGCGGCGTCCTATCCGGATGCCCGAATCCGCACCGCTGGCTCACGCAGATCCGATTTACGGTTTGGCGGGCGAACAAGGGACATGGAAACTGACCTTTCCGATCGACCAAGATATCGCCAGTAACGAGAAACTGCAATTGCAATTGTGGGGCGGTCGCAACAATAAAAGTTCCACGATTGATCCGCAGGTCGATGCGCCGTCCGATGATGGTTTTTTGTCGGCTTCCGTCGGAGAAATCAAATGCGAAATGGAGTCGACCGATGGGACAGGAACCTTTGCCATTGAGTTGCCGGATGCCGGTTTGAAAAAAGGGGATGAGCTTGAAGTGCTGATGGGCGACACGTCCGGGGGGGGAGATGGAATTCGCCTGAATAGCGTGCGCATACCCAACAATTTTTTTGTTCTTCACCGGGTTCCTTGTGATGAGAGGACCGGGGTTTGGAATGAAGAAAACCAGCATCTGATTGTCTCTGTATGCACGATGCATGTTCTGGGGGGAGAAGTTGATCGTATCCGGGCATTTGCCCCTTCTCAGGTTGTGCCGGGCGACGAATTCTCCATTCTTGTGCGTCCTGAAGATGAGTACGGCAACGTTTCCTGTGTGCCTTTGGGCGAAGTGAACGTATCGCTGGACGACGACTCTCTGGAGGTCGAGTGCGAGCAGGTGGAAGATTCGACGTGTCTGAGTGTCCGTACGCAGGTGCCACTTGATGGGGTCCATCGCCTGAAAGTGCAGGACGAAGCAGGAGAGTGGCAGGCTGTAACAAATCCTATTGTTTGCCGGGCTGCTTTGCCGGCCGGCCGGACATATTGGGGTATGATCCACGGGCACACCGAGATGTCTGATGGCACGGGATCACTCGATCGTTATTTTCATCAGCTCCGAAATGAAGCGCGGCTTGATTTCGGAGCCCCGGGGGATCACGATCATCTCTGGGAAACGTCCGATGATCTATGGGCGGTGACATGTCAAAAGGTGAAAGAGTGGCATGAACCAGGGCGTTTTGTGACGCTTCTGGGTTATGAATGGGCCAAGTGGCGCAAGAACGGTGACGGGGATCGGAACGTTTATTTTCTTGAGGATGATCGCCCGCTTTATCGGTCGGATGAAGGGGAACATCCCCATCCTCCCGATTTGTTTGAAGCACTGGAAGAAGAAACAGCAACGGTAATTCCGCATCATCCTGCGCACGCGGGCAACTTTTGCGATTGGAAAGATCACGATCCGGAGCTGGAAAAACTCGTTGAAATCTACCAGATCAGGGGCAGTTACGAATGTTCGGAGGAAGAGGGCAATCCCTTACCGGAAGAAGGTGATCAAGAACCGTTCAGTGACGGGTTCGTCCGGCGGGCTTTGGCAATGGGGTGGAGGGTGGGATTTACCGGTGGGGGCGATGATCACAGCGGTGGAGCCGGAACGGGCAGAAATCACGACGGGTTGATGGCCGTTTTTGCTGACGAACTTACTCGGGAAAGCGTCTGGGAAGCCATGCAAAAACGACGCGTTGTTGCCAGTTCCGGGCCACGTATTTTGCTCACCTACCGGCTCAACGGCCACTTCATGGGATCGGAACTCGATTCAGCGGATTCTCCGGTTCTGGAGGACCGGCGCGAACTCCGGATCAGTTTTCACGGGACCGCACCGGCCCGGAAGATTGACGTTATCCGCAACAATGAGGTCATTCAGTCGTGGTCCCCTGGCGAATTGGAGTCTGAGCTGGTATGGGAAGACGAATCGCCGTTACGTCAAGCCCTCA
Source organism: Planctomycetota bacterium (assembly GCA_018334735.1). Next base: position 4,303 of record JAGXLK010000180.1, read on the forward strand.
TGCCACCTGCGGAGTTTTGCGAAAACCCATTTTGCTTTTACTACGTGCGCGCATTGCAGGAAGATGGAGAAATGGTCTGGGCAAGTCCGGTATGGATTGATTGTTACTTTTGACGGCCCGCTCAATAGGACATAAAACCAATTTTTTATTGGACCTGAAAGATTATTCCCGATGGGCGAAAGGGTCGAAGTTCAAACCGTTGAACGGGGTTGTCGACCGTTCCAATATCTCCGGGAAGTAGAGAATGCCGGGTACCCGGTTCTGTTGGAAAGTTCGCTTCACAACACAGATTTTGGACGGTATTCCATTCTGTGCTGGGATCCCGTCAAGGTTTTGACCTGCAGGGGCTCAAGTGTCGAGGTGGAGAATATGCAGACAGGCGCAAGTCGGAAAGAAGACGGGGCTCCTTTTTCTGTGCTATCGAAGGAGTTTCTACCTCATCGGATCGAGCTTCCGGACAGTTTTCATTTGCCTTTCGCCGGAGGAGCAGTCGGGTATTTTTCCTACGATCTGCGCCACCAGATTGAGAGTCTTCCACGCTCGTGCGAATATGATCTGGCCGTTCCCGAGTTTACACTTTGTTTTTATGATAGGGCACTTGTGTTTGATCACCACCGGAATGTCACGGAGTTTGTGGGACCTGCCGGGTGTGATCCGCCCGATTTCAAACTCGAAGATACCGCGAGGGACAAGGCGGGGGCGGTTGCTGAGACGGGGCGATTGCCAGCTATCGAGGGAGTTGTGCTGGAGTCCAGTTTCAAACCGGGCGAGTATCCGAGAGCTGTGCAGAAGGTGATCGATTACATTGCTGCTGGAGATATTTTCCAGGCAAATCTCTCGCAACGTTTCGAAGGGTTTTGCCCTGCGGAAGGAATTGAATTGTACGAACGTCTTCGGATGGTGAATCCGGCTCCGTTCTCGGCTTATATGAAATATCCCGATATCGAAGTAGTGTCCTCGTCCCCTGAACGTTTTCTGCTGGTTGAAGGGGATCGCGTGACGACGCGGCCAATAAAGGGAACGCGGGCGCGGATTGCGGGCGACGATGTTTTCAACAAGCGGATGGAAGAGGAGTTGCTCAATTCCGAGAAAGATCATGCCGAACTTGCGATGATCGTGGACCTGGAGCGAAACGACCTGGGACGGGTTTGCTCGTACGGAAGCGTACGGGTCAAAGAACACGCGGTTCTGGAGACGTACCCCACAGTGTTTCATCTGGTTTCGACCGTGGAGGGACGGCTTTTTCGGGAACAGTATGATGAGTTTTCGCTTGTGCGCGCAACATTCCCGGGTGGTTCGATAACCGGGGCGCCGAAAATTCGGGCGATGGAGATTATTGAAGAGATTGAACCGTATGCCCGAAACATTTACACGGGCAGTATCGGCTATTTTTCTTTCCATGGCCGGGCCGATCTGAATATTGTTATTCGAACATTGATGAAGGCGGGTGGGCGAATTTACATGCATTTCGGCGGAGGAATTGTGGCTGATTCCGATCCACAAATGGAATTCCAGGAGACTCTGGACAAAGGAAAAGCTCTTTTTCAGGCGGCTGGTGCGGAAAATTTCGAAGAAATAATGGGAATGGCCTATCCATGAGTGATGAGGCGTCCGAGCATGTCTATCTTAACGTTCCTC
>JAGXLK010000181.1 GCA_018334735.1 Planctomycetota bacterium
GCAAGATTCAAAAACATCGACCGTCAGACCCCGCTGCTACTGCCGCCTGATCTGAGGGACTGGGTGCCTGAAGACGATATGGTACACTTCGTCATCCGGGCCGTCGAGGGGCTGCCGCGGGAGGCGTTCAAAATCAACCATCGCGGCACCGGCTCCGAGCAATATCCCCCCGGGATGATGCTGGCGCTGCTTATCTACTGTTACGCCAATGGGACCTTCAGTTCGCGCCGTATCGAACGGGCGACCTACCGGGATGTGGCTGTGCGTTACCTGACAGGAAACACGCACCCGGACCACTCCACGATCTGCGCTTTCCGCTCCTCCAACGAGGAAGCGATAGCGGAGGCGTTCCTCCATGTGCTGAAACTGGCCCGGGAGATGGGGGTGTTGAAGGTAGGCACAATCAGCGTGGACGGGAGCCTGGTGGATGCCAACGCCAGCCGGTATAAGAACGTCTCTTATGAGCGCGCGCAAGAGCTGGAAGAGAAACTCCAGGAGGATATCGAGGAACTGTTGCGCAAAGCCGAGAAGGCAGACAAGGAGGGTGAGGACGACGGGCAAAAACTTCCGGAGCACATCAGCAGGCGCCAGAAGCTGCTGGGCAAGATGCGGGAGGCCCAGCGGGAGCTGGAGGAGAAGGCCCGCCGGCGGGCCGAGCGGCAGCAGGAGGCTTACCAGGAGAAGCTGAGGGCACGTGAGGAGCGGCCCAGCAGCCGGAAAGGCCCGATTCCCAAGCCGCCCAAGGAGACCCCGGAGCCCGACGATCAGGTCAATTTGACGGATCCTGACTCAAACATTATGCGCAAGAACCGGCGCAAGGAGTACCGCCAATCCTACAACGGGCAGGCGGCGGTCGATGCCGACGGGAGCCAGATGGTGTTGGCCACGGGGGTCAGCAGCTCCTCAAGCGACAGAGGCCAGCTGGTGCCAACCGTGGAGGAGGTAAGCGAAAATCTGGAGAAGCCTGAGGCGGTGCTGGCCGACACCGGATACTGCAACGTAGCTGCTTTGAAGCAGCTGCAGGAGGAGGAAATCGAGCCTTATGTGTCGGTGGGGGCCGAGGAGAACCACACTGAGCGCGCTTATGAGTTTCGGCCGCAAAAAAAGGGTCGCAAAAAAAAGAACATCACCGACCCGGTGCTTCTGGACATGAAGGAGAAGCTGGAGAGCGAGGCGGGCCGGCGCATGTATGCGAAGCGAAAGATGACGGTGGAACCGGTTTTCGGAATAATCAAACACGTGATGGGATTCCGACAGTTTTTGCTGCGGGGGCTGGAGAAGGTGCGCTCCGAATGGCGCTTGGTGTGCCTCGCCTACAACGTAAAACGACTATTTAGGCTGGCTGAGGGCTAAAAACGGTCAGGGGTAAACAGACCTTTGCGAAAAATCGCCGACTCCGGGTGCCAAATCTGAATTTGTTTGGCAGAGCGCTGGCAAAGACCGCCCCGAACGGAAATGGGTCCCCCTAAGTCCGACAGACTCTTAAGCCCTCTGAGAGGCCCCTTAAAATACGTAACGATATCCTGAGCAACGAGATGCGATCGTACGTCCCCTCTTGCCAGTTCAGCTGGGCGGAGGTCCCGAGCACGCTACGGAAGATGCGCTTATTCTGCTGTGAAATGGAAAATGAGTAAGAGATTAAAATACGGTCTTGCAGGCATTGGTTTCAGTTTATTCTTCGGCATTTGGTGTTATTTCTCTATCCTTTGGGCTTACGATTCATTGGTAGTCTGGAAGATGCCGGGACGGTTTGGTACTGGCGAAATAGTTCTGTCGATCTCTTTTTTTGCTATGGCATTTGGTTTCGGTGTTGTGAGTCTGATATCTTTTGCCAGCACGATCCTTGAAATTGTAGGTAAACCTCTCAAGAGAGGGACGATGAGAAAGCGCGTTGCTAAAGGCGCATTTGTTTTGGGCATTGTGTTTGCTATCGCGGGTGCGGTCACGAAAGAAGTTATGGTTATTCTAATGGGTGGTAGGGGCTAAGCAGGTACCAAAGGAGAACCCCTCTTGGTTCCGTCCGCGAAAAGCTCCCCCCTCCGTTTGTCTGCAGACTAACCCCTTTTGGGAAGTCTATTTCATCACATTTAGGGATTGCGTAGAGGCACATAAACAAGAAGTGTGCGCATTTGATAAGGCGATGGACTGGGCGTTCCTGATAGTAACTCAGGCCCCCCCTCCGCCAACTGTTGACAAAATAATGTTGATCTGTGAAAAAGAGGTCTGTGTGAAAGGTAAGACGGTGGGAAAGCAAACTCCAAGTATAAGCAGATAAAGGGGACGTACCATCGCATGTCGCTGCAAAATAACAGGATACGACAATAGACACCCTCTCAGAGGGCCTTACATCCGTTTTTCGGGGGGTGTTTTCGGATTCTAAACGGCTCCGAGCCCCTTGCGGCGGCCGAAGCCTTGCCCTATGATTGCCGGTGATCATGCCAGAACACAGCCGAGTCATATTGCCCGGATACACCTACAGGGATTCGCTGCGGAGGGAGCCGAGGGACTGCTTGAACGTGTCCATAACGGAAATCCCCCAATAGTACGCCCGCTGGGTAACAGTATCCAGAAAAACAGTATCGTCAAATCCGGGAATAAAGACCCGGAAAGCGGGATTTAGGCCTTGATTTCATGTCTTGAAAGGGGTAACTTGTTCGTAACGCGTAATTAAGGTTAAAAGTGCCTGTTGGGCGTTATGAGCTTTACTATTGGCAAGTCAAATTAAGTTGTTTAACTCAACCAGTGCGGAAGATGGGAGATGTCTATGAAAAAGTTAAAAATAGTGTCTGGCATTGTCATTAGCACGTGTCTCATGGCGTTGGGGGGATGCACAAGCAAACCGACTAAACCGACTACAGCTGATCTTATGAAGCAGCATGCGACTGACCTCCAATCTGATGTGAATCTGAGGAACCAGCTCGCGAAAGAGTGGGAGAGAGCTCAGGACCTGATTGCGAGGGGTCAAAAGCGCGTTAAGAATGGAGAAAAACGTGTCAAAGCGGCAGAGCGTGACCTTAAAAGGGCCCAAGAGGATATTGAACGCGGGGAACGTGAAATTGCCGAAGGGCAGAAACTGGTAAATGAAAGCGAAAGGAAATTCCGGGAGAATTTCCCAGATCTCGAAATCAAGGTGGCCGAGTAAGGCTGCCCAACAACCGGTTGCCGTTGCCCGCCGACTATTTTCTGACTGGTTGCGGGTGGTGGAACCACAATTTCGGCTGGACGGGTGACAACCTGTGGCTGTATTGGTCTCCGAATGCGTCCGATCCAAATAGGGATTGCAAACTCACCACATTTGCCACACTTGCTGACTATGCAGAAGCTCCCAGTATCTGGGCTCTTCCCACCGATGACGAAGGTGGCTGGCCCCACTTTGCCGATGGTTGGCAGGGGTCATACCATGATCGAGCCCAGGGAGGTACCTGCAGCGAGGAAATCGGGAGCCATAGCTGCTGGGCCAGTCCTGACGCTATTGACGGCCAGCACTGCGAAGGATAGTCTGTCAGTTACGATATTGCTCACACCCATTATCACACCCTCGATCCAAGCACGCCGACCGAATGGTACGAGCTGGGACTGACAGTCGATGGTTGGCAGAGGAATACATACTCCACAGCTCCGTCGAATGATATGAATACCCCTGATGGGATTCTTTTCGGGACGGATTGGCCTGAGATGGAGAATTGTATGAATGGTGTGCCGGCCAACTACAGGGTGCATACGACCGCCCGGTCAAACGGCGAAGCAAGGGTTTTTCACCTGATACTTCCGGAAGGAGAGGGCCCCAACTATCTTTCCCGGATTACAAACCAGCAGGGCTGGAATGAGCTTCTAATGTGGGAGAAGGGGAGTTATCCGGGTTATCCTTTACCCTGGTAAATATTATGGAGGAGATCGTTTTTCCCGGTATGTGTTCTCCCGGATTTTACGGATAATTGCGGGCTGCTGTTGCCCAATCGGACGTTGCTGCTGATCAGATCCGCTCGTCGAGCCAGGTTGGGAAGATTCCGTTGCATACAAAGGTCGCAAAGTTCTTCTACATTGCTCCCATCGGCAAATAGCTCTTCCCACATCCGATCAATTTCAGCGTTCGTTTCATCCTCAAGTTCATGGTTTAAACGCGCAATTTCCCCCGACATTCCGTCAGGCAAACCCGGCACAAGCTGAAGCGATTGCGCGTACTGGAGGACTCGTTTACTGTAACTCCTTGCGCCGGCGGTTGTGTAAGCACTGGTTATCAGGAGCAGGGCGCGAGAAACACCTTTTCGAATTATCTCCGTATTGCTCAGGTGCTCGAATGCCTCCGAATCGCGCACGCAGCGCAGGTAGGTTCTCGCCTGTTGCGTTGCCTCATCAAACTTACCATCTTCGGCCAATATCGTGCCCAGAAAGACCCGAATGGGGTGAAGTGAACCTGGATATTTCTGGATAAACTTTTCCAAAAGGTGCCGGGCTTCATTTCCATGCTTTCTTTCTCTAATGGCCATACTCCCATTGCGAAAATATTACCTATCTACTTTTCAAGAATCAAGGCCTTTTTGAGATTGCCGAACCTCTTTCAGGTGGGTTATCTCCCAGGGAATACTTCCAGAAGATGACTGCGGATTTCATCTTTTTGGATCTCTTTTACGAGCCGGTGTGATCCTGCATCTACGGCAAATTTCGTAATTCCCGTCAGCTCACCGTTTTCATACGGTTTTTGTATCCAATATCGGTGTCCAGCAGGATTTTGTTCGTCATCGGTTTTTGTCAGTCCGTAATTCAAATTCCGCCTGTGATGCCCGATGAAAGCTATATCAATGGACTTTTTGCAACGATGAATATTCTTCACTGTCCGTTGCACGCGACCACTTTTAATGGAAACGAGACGGCTAAGCAAGTCTTGGATGACAGAAGCTGCCGTTGACATTAAAGTTTGACCGGGTTACGGTACTTACAATGAGTGTCATGATCTTCACGTGAAGTCCAAGGTTTTGCGTCGTTCCAAATCAAACACGGCCAATCGACTGAAAGGCGTTAGTGAGCGCTAACTGAACGGTTCCGAGGTGTGGTGATGGGTGAGGAAAATCCACAGACTTCGAAAAATGAGATTGGTGGATATTTTGCCGACTGCCCGGAGGTCGCGCTGGCGTATTTATTCGGGTCCCGGGCGGATGGAAGTGCCGCTCCGTCCAGTGACTATGATTTTGGGGTGTTATTGATTCCTGACGCGGCGCCGGATTGCCGATACCGCATTGAGCACGAGCTGCTTGAAGTTCTGGATGCGGCAGAAGTGGATGTGGTGATGCTCGGAGAAGCGCCGGTGACACTGGCGTATAATGTTATCGCCAGCGGCCAGTTGGTCTATGAGAAGGACCGGGCTACCAGGGTCGAATTTGAAGCCAATTTGATGTCAAAATACTGCGACTACCTCCCGATCCTGCGTCGACAGAGGGAAGATATTTTGAAGGAGACCCGGGGATGACTCCAGAATTTCAAGGATTGGAAGACCGTCTGGATGAGCTTAACGCACGGCTGAAAAGGCTCCAGGAACTTGCGCAACACGAGCGCGAGGAATTCGACACCAGTCGGGATTTGCGGGATATTGCCGAGCGGAATTTTGAGGTCGCCGCCCAGTGTTCCATTGACATCGCGCATCGCATCATTTCGCTGGAAGGGGCGAGGAAACCTCAGGATTACTATGAGAGTTTTCTCCGGCTCGGCGAATTAGACGTGGTTCCAGATGATCTGGCGAGGTCCCTTGCGCCGTTGGCCGGGTTCCGAAATGCGCTGGTGCATGAATATGCGAAAGTGGACTGGGATGAAGTATATGGGAACTTTGGTCGACTTTCTGATCTGGAAGCTTTTAAGACGGCTGTCGCGCAATATTTGCGGGAATATGAGGGGCGGTAGGCGACGTTTGCGAGGACTATTTTTCAAGCCAATCCCC
>JAGXLK010000182.1 GCA_018334735.1 Planctomycetota bacterium
CTTTTCTGGCTTACTCTTACTACCAGGTTAAGGATTCAATATGGATGGTTATTTGATTCTGGCTGATGGGACGAAACTGAAAGGAAAGTTCGTCGCCGAACCGAAAGGCGATTCCCTCGTTGCGGTCGGTTGGCTGGCGGCCAATACCGCGATTGTCGGATTTCAGGAAATGGCCACCGACCCCGCCTACCGCAAGCGCATTCTGGCGTTTACCTACCCTGAAATCGGCAATGTGGGCATCACCGACGATGCCTTTGAATCTGATTCGTTTCAGATCGCCGGACTCATCGTCAAAGTTCTCAGCGACCTGCCGAGCCACTATCGATCTCAGGGGAATTTTGGTGACGCGCTGGCCGAACAAAAAATCCCGTGTCTGGTTGATGTCGATACCCGAGCCCTCGCAGTGCATCTGCGGACCGAGGGCGAAATGCCGGCCGCGATCGTAACCCCAGACGCGGATGAGACGGATGTAACGACGCAACTGGCCGATATGGAACGGCCCGACTTCCAACCGCCGAAGCACGTTTCAGGAACCGAAGAGGGGAGCGGTCCGCGTGTGAGCGTCCTCGATCTGGGATTGCGCCGTTCGACACTCCGGCAGCTTGCACGATGCTGCAATCCGTCCCCGATCCCATGGGATTCAGACCCGGGCGATATCCTGAAAAGCGAGACCGATGGCGTTCTCGTCTCCGATGGGCCCGGCGGATCGCTTCCCGCGGATCAAACCATCGAGACGTTGCGTGAGTTGCGAGGGCGCGTTCCGCTCTACGGCTGGGGCCTGGGACACGTTGCCCTCGGTATGGCGCTGGGATGCCAGCCGACGTTCTTGAAACGGGGCCATCACGGCGCGAATTATCCGATCAGAAATGTGGTAGACGGAAGCCTTGAGATCGCCGTACAACGTCACACCGTCCTTCTGGATCGTGAAAGCGTCGAATCCTGCGAGAACGCCGAACTGCTCTGGGAGAATCTCAACGATGAAACCGTCGAAGGTATACGGAGCGCGGACGGATCAATCGTCGGCATGCAGGTTTTGCCGGTTCCGCCCCACCCGGACGGCGTTAATTTGCATATGCGGTCGTTTGTGGACAGACTTGCCGGTAAGTGAGCGCATACTGGCACGGATAATTTTCTGACTCGAAATTCAATGAAAAAGAGCTAGGAACCTACAGATGCCGAAAAGAACGGATCTGGAAAAGATATTGATGATCGGTAGCGGCCCCGTCATTATTGGCCAGGCATGTGAGTTCGATTACAGCGGGAGCCAGGCGTGCAAAGCGTTGCTCGAAGAAGGATATGAGGTTGTGCTGATTAACAGCAACCCCGCCACAATCATGACCGACCCGGTCATGGCTCACCGGACCTACATCGAACCGATTACCGCCGATGTGATCGAAAAAATTATCGATCGCGAGGACCCCGACGCTATCCTTCCGACACTCGGCGGCCAGACGGGACTGAATGTTGCTGTTTTTCTTTCGGAAAAGGGCGTTTACGACAAATATGGTGTGGAAGTTCTGGGGTGCAATCCCGAGGCCATAAGCACCGCCGAGGACCGCGAACTTTTTAAGGAAGCCATCACCGAGATCGGATTGCGAGTACCCGGCAGCGGCATCGCCCGGTCCGTGGAAGAGGGTATGGCAATCGTCGATGAAATCGGTCTCCCTGTTATCATCCGTCCGGCTTTCACACTTGGCGGAACCGGCGGCAGCACGGCGTACAACCTCGAAGAAGCTCCGGAACTGATCAGCACCGGGCTGGATAGCAGCCCCGTCAATGAGGTGCTCGTCGAAGAGAGCGTTATCGGCTGGAAAGAGATCGAATATGAGGTGATGCGGGATTGCAAAGACAACGTCATCCTCGTTACCAGCATGGAAAACGTTGACCCCATGGGCGTTCACACGGGCGATAGCGCGGTGGTGGCGCCATCCCAGACGCTGACGGCGCGAGAATACGCCCGGTACATTGATTACTGTCATCGCATCATCCGGCGCATCGGCGTGGGTGGGGGAGGAATCAATATCCAGTTCGCCGACGATCCACAAAGCGAAGACGTCATGGTGATCGAAGTCAATCCGAGACTCTCCCGTTCTTCAGCTCTGGCCAGCAAGGCAACCGGCTTCCCGATCGCGCGGATTGCGACCAAATTGGCCGTCGGCTATAGCCTCGATGAAGTGCTCAACGACGTCACCGGGAGCACCTGGACGCTCCAGGAACCGACCGTGGATTACTGCGTCTACAAGACCGCCCGGTTTACGTTTGAAAAATTCCCTTCCGCCGAACGGGTCATAAATACCAGCATGAAAGGCGTGGGGGAGTCGATGTCGATCGGGCGAACGTTCAAAGAATCGTTCCAGAAAGGTCTGCGTTCGTTGGAGATTGGCCGGTACGGGTTCGGCGCCGATGGGAAAGATCCCGAAGAGCTTCCGCCGGAAGAGAAAATCGTTGCCAAACTGTCCAAACCCAATGACGAGCGGTATTTCTACATCCGCTACGCTTTCCAGCACGGTTTTGACGTCGAGCGTGTCCACCAACTGACCAAGATGGATCGCTGGTTCCTGCGCAATTTCAAGGAACTTGTGGACTTCGAAGATGAACTCAAGGCCACTGATTGCGCATCCATTGATGCCGAAACGATGCACAAGGCCAAGAACTGGGGATACAGCGACCGGCAGATCGCTTTTCTGCTCGACTCCGAGGAAAATAAGATCCGCGCCCGCCGCAAAGAACTGGGAGTTGCCCCGTCCTACAAACTGGCCGATACGTGTGCCGGTGAGGTCGAAGCGGATCGCCCCTATTTCTACAGTGCCTATGAGGAAGTTAATGAGTCCCGAGCGACCGACAAAAAGAAAGTGATGATCCTCGGGGGCGGTCCAAACCGAATCGGACAGGGTATCGAGTTTGATTACTGCTGCGTGCACGCGGCCATGGCCGTGCGGGAAGACGGGATGGAAGCGGTGATGGTCAACTGTAACCCCGAGACCGTCAGCACCGATTACGATACATCCGATCGGCTGTACTTCGAACCGATGACCTCTGAAGATGTGCTCAACATCGTCGAGGAAGAGGATCCATGGGGTGTGATCCTTCAGTTCGGCGGGCAGACGCCGTTGAACATCTCGGCTGAGCTCGAAGAAAACGGCGTCCCGCTGCTCGGAACGAGCCCCCGGAGCATCGATCTGGCCGAAGACCGTAAGCAATTCAGCAACCTTATCACCGAACTGGGTCTCCAGCAGGCCCCTAACGGTAGCGGCACGTCCTACCAGGAGGCGCTCGAAATCGCCAGCCGGATCGGGTTCCCCGTCCTGGTGCGCCCGTCTTTTGTGCTCGGCGGACGGGCCATGGAAATCGTTTACGATGAGGAAGAGCTCGAGCACTTCATGACCGAAGCGGTCGACGCCTCGCCAGAACGGCCCGTCCTCGTGGATAAATTTTTGGAAGAAGCAATCGAAGTCGACGTCGATGCGGTTTCCGATGGCGAAAATACCGTGATCGGCGCGATCATGGAACACATCGAAGAAGCGGGAGTGCACAGCGGCGACAGCGCGTGTGTGATCCCGCCGCAGACACTGTCGGACGAAGTGTGCGATGAGATTGCCCGGCAGACCAGAGCTCTGGCCGAAGCGCTCGAAGTTGTCGGCCTTATCAACGTCCAGTATGCGGTGCAGAATGGCCAGGTCTACGTGCTCGAGGTCAACCCGCGGGCCTCGCGGACCATTCCTTTCGTATCCAAGACTATCGGTGTCTCACTTGCGAACATCGCGACCAGAGTAATGCTGGGTTATTCACTCGACGAGACCGGTCTGACAGAGCAGATCGTGCCGGAGCACGTGGCGGTGAAAGAAGCCGTCTTCCCGTTCGCGCGTTTTCCGGGCATCGATACGCAGCTCGGGCCCGAGATGAAATCGACAGGGGAGGTGATGGGACTGTCCGACGATTTCGGGCTGGCGTTTGCGAAAGCGCAGATCGCCGCGGGGCACGTCCTGCCGACGGAAGGAACGGCGTTCTTCAGCCTTCGTGACCGCGATAAAGTGCCGGAGATGGCGAAGGTCGCTCGGACGTTTTCCGAGGTGGGACTCGACCTCTGCGCCACAGATGGAACGGGGAAATTTTTGAGAGCCGAGGGGCTTGAAGTCGAAAGAATCAACAAAGTCAGGGAGGGTCGCCCCCATATCGTTGATGCGATCATTGACGGACAGATCGCCATAGTGATCAATACTCCCAGCGGGAAGCATCCTCGCGAAGATGAAATTGCGATTCGCAGCACATCCTGGGCGAGACATGTCCCAATCATTACAACGGTTCCGGGAGCCGTTGCGGCTGCACAGGCTGTGAAAGAAATGGCCAGCGAGCCACTCGGTATCAAAGCCCTCCAGGAATATATTGCCGATACCCGCGGAGAGGCCCCTCAGCCACGCCTCGGATGAGGAACGGCTTTTTGAGGCAAAAAGCAGGCCGTTCTGTCGCGATCGTGATTCCGTATGGAGGTGCCAGAAGTGACTTCCCGTGAACGTGTTTGCCGTGCTCTTCGTTTTGAAGGACCGGATCGGGCCCCCCGGGATCTCTGGACCCTTGAATACGCTCGAATGCCCGAACGACTTGAGGAACTGGAAAGGATCCGGGAGCGGTTTCCGATGGATTTCCAGGACCTCCCGGTCGAAGGGGGAGAGGCGGATCGTGCCGAGGGAGAAAAAGGAGTTGTCGGAAGTTACGTGGACCTCTGGGGTTCTCGCTGGGAGGTGGCGGAACAGGGCGTGATCGGGGAGGTCAAACAACCGGCCCTTGCCGACTGGGACGAATTTGGAGCGTACGAGGCTCCCTGGGAATGGCTGGAAACGACCGATTTGAGCGAAGTTAACCCCTTCTACGAAAAAAGCCAAAAATTCTGCATCTGGCGTGTGAGTGCCCGACCATTCGAGAGGGTTCAGTTCATACGTGGCCCGGAAAATTTATACTACGATCTGGCCACGCGGCCCAACGACGTTCGGGCTTTGCTTGATCTGCTCCATGAGTTCTACATGCGGGAGATCGAGATGTGGAAAGACCATAAAGCGGATGCTCTCTGGTTCATGGATGATTGGGGCACACAGCAGGGACTTCTCATTGCGCCCGATATGTGGCGGGAGATGTTCAAACCGCTCTACCGCGATTACGTCGAAGCGATTCACGATCAGGGCAAGTTCGCGTTTTTCCATTCGGACGGGCACATCGAGGCAATTTACGGGGATCTGATTGAGATCGGTCTCGATGCGATCAATTCGCAGCTTTTCTGTATGACTATCGAAAAACTGGGAGAAAAGTATGCCGGGGATGTGACGTTCTGGGGTGAGATCGACCGCCAGCACCTGCTGCCCAACGCCTCGCCTGAAGATGTGAAAAGAGGGGTCCGGCGTGTTCGGAGGGCGCTTGATACCGGTCGCGGCGGCGTTATTGCTCAGTGCGAGTGGGGTGTCCGGGACCCGGCCGAAAATATCGAAGCAGTCTTCGAAGCCTGGGCCGAACCGCATCCGGATGAAGACCGAAGGTGAAATGCAAGAGGTGGTCCTCTACGCCGTGGCTCAATCCTCTTCCTCAAGCCTCGCGAGGACCGAACCCGCGTGGGCGTTGAGCTGTTCGGCCTCGGCGATTCTGGTAAGTTTCGGGGCGTCTTCGACCAGGGAGTCGCGATCGTACCGGACAACACTCGAACTCTTCATGAAATGGTTGGCGGTCAGACCGCTGCTGAATCGGGCCGTTCCGCCCGTGGGCAGCGTGTGGGATGGGCCCGCGATATAATCCCCCACGGCGACCGGTGTGAAGTGCCCGAGGAATATCGCTCCCGCGTGCCGGACGTCTTCGCAAATATCCTCCGCATTATCGCTCATGATCACGAGGTGTTCCGGGGCGATTCGATTGCTCAGCGCTACGGATTCAATCTCC
>JAGXLK010000183.1 GCA_018334735.1 Planctomycetota bacterium
GTGAGATGGTGTTGCGGGCATTCCGGGGTGTCCGATTGGCCTTTTGGCGGGCCGCGCGTCTACAAGTGGCCTTTCGGTAAGCTTCGGGAAAAGGGATACGTCCAAACTCAAGCCCTCTTCGCCTGTCCTGACTGGGAGATTCTCTCGCCGGCCGGGAAGATAGACCAACACCAGACGATGAAGAAACGTCTGCTGGCCGACTGGTTCGATCCAAACAATTGCTGCCGGGCGGTTCTCGCCGATTATTCAGCCGGGTGGGATTATCGGCTGGACAGAAGTGAATTGCAGCTGACTAATTTTTTGGAAAAACGTGCTGAAGGCGCCCTGTTGGCCGACAAATACCCGCGTTTCGGCCCTTTTGGCCAGGCAGGATCGGATACAGAGGTGAGGTTTCACGATGGCGGAATCAATATTGGACACGTCGACGGTCATGTCAGGAACGTTTCGAACTGGCGCGATAGGCGGGGCAGTTTCGATTGGAACGATAGAACACACGAAAGCTTCTGGAGTCACTACAATAACCATTGATGCTCTGATCCGGATTTTATATAGCCTGCATCTATGCATCTAAGATGCAGACCGATTTCCTGCGTATTGCGCGGACTTCGGCCTGTAATCCTTTGACATCCATCTGAAAACAGTGAAAACCATGTTTAAGAGTTCCTTGAGTACGAAGATAGTTGTATTGGGATTGTTAATTTGTGTTACCGTTTCTGGCCAGAAGAAACAGAAAGAATGGCCTTATGGCGGAACGGTGGCGAAATTTCAGGAAGCGCCGCAGCTCGACGGCAAAATCGGGACTGAAGAGTGGAAACCAGCCGTGCGCGTCTTCGGGTTCCAGCAACGACGAGGCGGCGACAATCTGGAAGAGCGAAAAGCCGTCACATACCTGGGTTTTACCGAAAAACGGCTCTATCTCGCCGTGGTGAGCGAATTGCCTCCGGACGGCAAGCTCATTACGACCCAGAAGAATCGAGACAGTTCTCTGATTCGCGACGATTCGGTTGAAATTTGGATCGATCCCCATTGGAAGAAACGAAAAGCCGGCAAAGGGAACCAGACGTACTTTCAAACCATGATCAATTCAGCCGGGACAATATTCGATAAGAAATACGATCCCGCGGGCGGAACCCCCAGTATGGGATGGAATGGGGACTGGAAAACGGCCAGTGGAATCCACAAAAAGACCGGACCCGATAGTCCCATCCAGACTCAAACCGGGATCTGGGTTTGCGAAGCGAGTATCCCATTTGACGACGTAGGAATGACCGGGTCGCCGATCGGCCATGAAATCGGTGTCATGGTTGCGCGGCAATGGAAACGACCCGGTGCGCAAAAACCGTGGTTCCCGCATGCTCACTCGTTCAGTTCCTGGACAGAATATCCCCATTTCCGACTGACCAAATCACACCCCACTGTCCAAATGATGGAGTTCGGCGACGAGCTGTTCGAGGGTAATCTTGAAATGGAAGCTCTCATTATTAATCCCGGTCCCAGCCGTACGGTCCAGGTCGAAACGAAGGCCACTTCCTCTGATATGCCGTCCATGCAGGAGACCGTTGACCTTAAACTGCCTGCACAGGGAGAAAAGCTTTACGAATTTACCACCCACGGCAGATTTCACGCGACCGCGCAACACCACCTGGATTTTTCTGTGACAGGGGAGAAGGGGGAGTCGACGTATTTCCATTACGCCATGGATTGGCGCAAGCCAGGGGGGAAACGCTGGACCGTGAAGACGGGACCCAACCCGAAAAAGGCGATCAAGCTGGCCTACTACCCATCGTACGAATTTATCAGGATTTTTGTCGATCCGCGGGAACTGGGAAAAGAAGCGGAAGGAATCCAGCAGGCGGACGTGGCGGTGCTCAATCCGAAAGGTGAGAAAGTGACCGGAGGCCGGATGGAGTGGGAGAAAGCCCCCGCCGAACGACGGTTCAAAGTCGGTGAGTTATCAGAAGGCAAATATACCGCCCAGGTTTCGCTCAAAGGTTACGGAAAGACGTACGAACGTCATTTTGTGAGAAAATATTTCCCCTGGGAAGGTAACGGGCTGGGGGAGACCACAAAGGTGTATCCTCCGTTCGAACCAATCACAGTCGATGGGCACACGGTGAGTGTCGTTATGCGGCGGCACGAAGTCAGTGGGCTCGGTTTCTGGGAATCCGTGGAAGCTCGAGGTAACGATGAAGGGGCAAAATATCTAGAACTGCTGGCGGGCCCGATCGCCCTGAAAGCCGATGGGAAGGTCCTGGAAGGCACCGGCGAGTTCGAGTCCCGACGGCCCCACGCCGTTAAGTATGAAGGCAAGGCCGTACATCCCGCCGTGACGGTCAAAACGCGTATGACCACTGAGTTCGATGGGTGCAGCCGGATTGAGATGACGCTTGCTCCCGGCTCAGAAGACAAAGAATTGAAGACGCTCTCCCTGGATATCCCACTGAAGGATTCTCTTATGCCCCTTTTCCATGCGACCACGACGGGACTACGCCGAAATCCTGCCGGGTATTTGCCCGAGGGGACGGGGCGGGTGTGGGATGGACGTGATAATCCGGACGGGAATTGGTACGGTAATTTTATGCCCTACGTTTGGGTGGGGGCGGAGGAACGCGGGTTGTGCTGGTTCGCCGATAACGACCGAAACTGGGTCCTGGAGACCGGAGAGAAACCGGAGGAGGTTGCACCGTGCCAGGAACTGATCCGTGAGGATGGGACGCTCCATCTGCGGATCAATTTCGTTCAGAAACCGGTAAGCGTCGATGAACCCCGAAAAATTGTGTTCGGGTTGATGGCCAGCCCGGCCAAACCTATGCCGAAGAACTGGCGTAATGTTCTGTTTGAGCATGGTGTAGAAGACCGACGGTCTATCAAATGGATCGGAGCCCAGTACTGGGGGTCTCCGTCGATTATGTATAACAAATATCCCATCAACGGTGATTTCAGCGTCCTGGATAAGATGCAGGAACTGCGGCTTGGCGGGAAGATGGGGGATTTCTGGCGGTACTACAACGCCCGGAACCTCAGCGGGGATATCAGCGATTCTACCTATATGTCTCCGAAGAAAATCCGGCAGTTGCTGAGTATCTCTTTCCGACGAGCCCAACGGGCCGAGGACAATTATTTCTGCGCTTATTGGGAAGAATTCCATCGGACTCTGAGTTATCATCCCGAGGTGCCCGTGTTCCGGCAGGAATGGAGCGGCAAATACAGCGGCACAGGTCATCATTCCTACCCCGAGAGCTACCTGGATTTTGCGTGTTATTATGCGGCTGAGTTCGTCCGGCGGGGAATCGGGACGTATTTCGATAACACTTTCCCGAAACGGGCTTATGACCCAGTGACGACCGGTGCGTATCGTTTGGCAAACGGGCAAATGCAACCTTCAGCTAATATGTGGCGACACCGGCGCTACCTGAAGCGAATCTGGACCCTACATGCCCAGATGGGACCCGAGAAAACCCCGCCGATCATGATGCTCCACATGACCAATACACACGTGGTGCCGTACATGGTTTTCAATCACTCGAATCTTGACCTCGAGTGGTTTTACGGTCCCGAGCCCCTGCAGTCGAAATTCACCGCCGATTTGCTCCGCGCCGAATCGCTAGGCCTTCAGACCGGCAATTACCCGCTGGCGCTGTCCAATGTGCGGGGTCCGGGATGGAAGAAAAAATCAGCCAATGTTATTCGGAAAGCACGTAAAACCCGTTTCGCTGGACTTATGGTCCACGAAATCCGAACGCGGCCGACCGGTAAAGTTGACCGCGGACTGCTGAATAAGATGCTGCAGTTCGGATACGGGCTCGAAGGATGCCGGGTTTACAATTACTGGGATGCCCGGAAACCGCTGGAAACCAGCGATCCGAAGTGCAAGTGGTTGTTGGCCGAGAATCAGGGGAAACTGATGCTTCTTCTTTGCACCTGGAACGCCGAAAAGGGCGAAGTCGAGGTCCGTCTTGACCATGACGCGCTCCACAGCGGTATTCGTGAAGCCAGGAACGCGGAAACAGGAAAAAGCATTGATGTGAAAGGCGGACGATTCAATTTTTCTATGCCGGGCTACGGTGTGCGCCTGTTTTGGCTGCAGGAATGACGTGTTTTCGTATTTATTTAGCCTGCGAATTCAGCTTCAGAGGTCATTGCGAGCCCATCATAAGAAGGGCGAAGCAATCTCGCCGTTTTTTTGGCCCAACAGCGAGATTGCCGCGCCGCCCCCCCGAGCGGGACGGCTCGCAATGACGCGTGCGGCCAAATGGTTGATGGTAATGGAGGCTGAACGGATACAGCTTTTCCTTTAGGTGGATTCCCGTTTTCGCTTGTTGGAGGAATGCGCGGTGGATAAATCATATATTTCAAGACATCCAGGGTTCACACTTATTGAACTGCTGGTGGTTATTGCCATAATCGCGATTCTTGCGGCGATGCTGATGCCGGCGCTGGAAAGCGCCCGGCATGCGGCGAGGGTGACGGCGTGCAAGAACAATCTTCATCATCTCGGGACGTCTTTCGCCCTCTATACGAATGATTGGAACGGCTGGTATCCGGCGCGATACGACGACGGGCGAAAGCCGTGGTGCTGGGGGCAGCTTCACAACCCCTATTACGACGACCACGATATGATCGAACCCTACATTTCTCCGACCGCGGTCAGTTGTCCGCTCGTCGACGAAACACTTGATTACTGGCAGAACGGCGGAGGATGGGGGGATACTACCGGCCGAAACCACTGGGACACAAACGGGAAATACTGGTATGAAATGACCGGCTACGACGTATTCGCGGGATACGTCGGCGGCGGTCAGCGGAACGGTGTCGCGGCCGAAAATCCGTTCGGTTACACCGGTGTGGAATCGCGATGGGTGGCGAACGGGAAATACGAGCACCGGGAAGCCTGGGGCAAATGCGTGCCCCATCGCGCCCACACCGCCGACCCGCGGATGTCTCTTGCGGGCGACTACCTGCAGTTTTTCAACAAAGCCAACAATGTGACGGGCTGGCCGATCGAGAAACTGGGCTATTTTCGGGGTTACCATTTCCGCGATGATTGGGCGGATGGACCGGGGGGCTGGAGCCGCAAACCCGGGATTCGCGATACGGCTTCCTGGAGGATATACGGAGTGAAACCCCAGGAACCGTTCCCCGATTTCAATTTTTTGCGGGTGGATAACAGCGTCGTTTCTCCCCACGACGAGTTCAACGTGCCGATTTTCTGGCTCAATTCCCTCTACTGGTACTGCTGGTCCTTCAAGGGCTCCGATTACTGATCCGGTTCATGTCCGAAAATCAATAGTCCTTTCTATCCCTCAGGTCTTTTTGGTACCTCTGTGTTCTTGGCCAGAGTGAATTTGCAGTCACCAGGCTTCCTGCCCGTCATTTTGTCCGGTGCATGCCGCCCGTTACAATAGCGATCCCTTTGACTTTTTAGCAGGGATTGAACCATGCAACTGGAGAAATCTCATCTTTTTACGCCCGTTGAGTCTTCCGAGGACGATGTCACACTCTATATTCTCGACGAGAAAGTGGCCCCGCTTCAGCAGAGTTTCTATTTTGTGAACAGCGGCATGTCGTCGGATGGACGGTACCTCTGGTTTTACTGTGCGTTTCCGCCTTCGCCGGGGAAGACGCTCGGAGTGGTTGATTTTGAGAGCGACGATATCCGGCATTTCCCGGAGACTCAGTTCAGCGGGGCCTCTCCATACGTTGATCCCGAGACGGCCGTCTGTTACTGGGGAGCTCGGGATATCCTCTGGCGGCGCGGACCGGGAGAGAATGACCATACTGAAGCCGTGAATTCTCTACCGGAAGACCTGATAGGGGAGAGGACTGTATATCGTTTTGCGACGCACCTGACGCGTTCGGCCGATGATCGACAATTTTTCATCGATGCGAACATTGGATTGAAATATGTCTTCACTC
>JAGXLK010000184.1 GCA_018334735.1 Planctomycetota bacterium
AAAAATCGTGCGTTTTTCCGAGCAGTCGATCTGTCCCATCACCCATTCCGCGGGTTCCTGATTGTTGTAGAAAAACATCATGTCAAACCAGTGCGTGCCCCAGTCGAACAGATTCGAACAGTAGGCTTCCATGCGCCAGAGTTCGCCAATTGCACCTTCGTCGAGGATCTCCTTTGCTTTCGACCAACTCGCACCGAAACGCCGCTGGTGGCTAAAAGTCATCATGATGCCCGCCTCTTCGCAGACTTCATACATATGTTTGGCGTCGCCGAAAGTGGGGGCCATGGGTTTTTCGGCGTTGATGAGTTCGGGCGGGTTATCCGCATTGACAATGGCCATTATCGCGTCGTGATGCAGGCCGATCCATAATGCCATTGCGACGATATCGAGATCTTCATTGGCAAGCATCTCCTCGTAGTCGCTGTAGGTATTAGGGATATCGAATTCTTCCGCCATTTCTCCGGCCGCTTCCTCGGAGATGTCGGCACAGGCGACAAGCTCCACTTTGTCAGAATAGTCGTATGCGACCGCGTGACCGTGCCCTCTACCTCCACAACCGATGAGTCCTGCTTTGAGCGTATCCATAACGTCCCGAATCTCCCAGAGATTTGGACAAGTTACCAGCAATGCGCGGGATTTTACAATGATCGGGGGAATGCTACAAATGAGGAATCTAAAATCTCCCGTTTGTGATGCCTTTGTGCCGAGGCCAGATGAAATGCGGATTTTCACCAGCGTTTTGGTCTTTTCGACAGTGAGATTGCAGGGGAACATACGAGTGAATTTGTGGACGGGTCTGGGATAGGCAATAATACCTCTCCGTTTTTTGCTTTTGTCCATGGAGGAGAGCATGGCCTCTCCGGTTTCTCTGGTTGATCCGTTGATCGATACAGCCAACCGCCGTTTTTTCTTCTTCAGTTCCGCTTGCCGGCCGTTTGGTATGGTGAATCTGAGTCCCGATACCGCCGCGGGCGGAGCCTGGCAGGCGGGATACCGCTATCAAACTGAATTTATCCGCTGGTTTTCCCACCTGCATGCGTGGCAACTGGCCGCTCTCCCTGTTATGCCATGCGTGGGGAAAATGCATGGACACGCCGGATCGGAAAATTATGGTTCGCATTTTTCCCACGATCGTGAAATCGTCCGGCCGGGCTATCATTCAGTCTACCTGGAAGATTATGACATCCACGCCGAACTGACGGCAACGGATCACGTTGGGTTTCACCGATATACCTTTCCTTCTGAAGGTGATCGGCACGTGTTGTTGGATCTCGGCGCCGAGGTGGGACCGACTGAAATGTCGGATGCGTTGGCGCGACCTGCCGATGAACGGACGATCGTGGGGTACGTCGAAAACGCACCCACGCGGCGACGTCCAAAGCCGGTCCGCGTCCATTTTGTTATGGTTTTTGACCGCCCATTTGAGCGGTTCGGCGGGTGGAAAGGCGACTCGGTGATCGATGAATGTTCTTCGATTCAGGGAGCCGACGCGGGAGGGTACGTCCGTTTCGGCGGGCAAGGATGGCAGGTGCTCCAGATGAAAGTGGCACTCTCGTTTTGTGGCATCGAGCACGCACGGGAAAATCTGGTGTCGGAACTCCCGCATTGGGAGTTCGAGCGCGTCCGTGAGGAAACCCAAAGATGTTGGAACGACTGGCTGGGCCGGATCGAAATCGAGGGAGGTACGCCCGAACAGCAAACAAAATTCTACACCGACCTTTACCATTCCTTGCTGGGTCGACGGCGCGTCAACGATGCTGACGGGAGTTACCTCGATATGACGGGTGATGAACCGCGAATACAGCACGTGGGATTAGGTGATGAGCGGCGGCTTCACCACGAACATCATAACTCCGACGCATTCTGGGGGGCGCAGTGGTCCCTGAGTCTTTTGTGGTCCATTGCATATCCGGACGTCGTCCATAATTTCTGCAATACCTTTCTGGATCTCTATCGGAACGGCGGCCTGATTCCCCGAGGGCCGAGCGGCGGAAACTACACATTTGTGATGACGTCCGCCACATCCACTCCATTTCTGGTCAGCGCCTGGCATAAAGGTATTCGCAGTTTCGATATTGAAACGGCCTACGAAGGAATGGTCAAGAACCATATGCCCGGTGGCCTTATGAGTAAGGCGGGGTATGAACACGATACGTGCATCGGTGGGGGGGTGGATCGATACATTGAACTTGGCTACGTTCCGGACGAGGTCGAAGCCGAAGCTTTCCATTGCAGCGGCGCGGCTCAGACCCTGGAATATGCCTACGCCGACTGGTGTCTCGCTCAACTGGCAGCAACACTTGGCCGCGACAGCGATTATGAGCGGTTCATGCAGCGGTCTCAGAACTACCGCAATATCTACGACGAAGAAGTGGGTTTCATGCGTCCCCGGCATGAAGATGGCTCCTGGGTAAAACCTTTCGATCCCATGTCGCCTGAGGGTTGGGTTGAGGGGAATGCCTGGCATTATCTCTGGCATGTGCCGCACAACGTCGAAGGACTGATGGCTCTGATGGGCGGAAGACAGGTTTTTATCAACCGGCTCAATGAGCTTTTTGAGAAAGCGCAGGAACACGATTTTGTGGCTCCTCACGGTGGGCATCACCAGGGGTATCTGGATTACGGGAACCAGCCCTGCACGTATATTGCGCATCTGTTCAACCAGGCGGGTGCTCCGTGGCTCGCACAAAAATGGGTGCGTCGTATCATGGAGCAGGCCAAAAGCGACGTGACGCCCTGGGGAGGTTACAGTGGCGATGAAGACCAGGGGCAGATGGGATCGCTCAACGTCCTGATGGCGCTGGGGTTGTTCGATGTGCGGGGCGGGTGTGACCGGGAGCCTCGCTACGAGTTAACTTCGCCCGTTTTTGACCGGGCGGTGATTCACCTGGATCACGATTATTACTCCGGTGCTGATTTCGTGATTGAAACCCGGCGAGATGGGCCGGCCGACCTCTATATTCAGTCGGCACAGCTCGATGGAGAACCGCTGAAGTCTTCCTGGTTCCCGCACAGTCAGCTGGCGAAAGGGGGCAAACTGGAGATTTTGCTCGGTCCTGAACCCAATCGTGAGTGGGGAAAGGCGTAATCCGTGCCCGAAACGCAGGCGGAATAGTAGCGAACCACAGTGGGCGCTCAGCGACTTTCCCGGTGTGAGAGGAGAGAGTAAAAAGGGGCAGACAACAATCCCAAAAGACGTCCGCGAAGCGCTCGGAATCGGCCCGGGCGATAGCCTGGTTTATGAGATCAAGGATAGCGAACCTTAACAGCGCGGATAAGCAATTCTGCAGCGCATGTTGTGCTCATCCCTCGCGGTCCAATTCTTTCATGGCGGGGTATTCGTATTCTGCCAGGAGGCCGGCCCGATACGCGTGTCCCATGGCGCGCGTGAAACCACGGTAGAACGACGCCACCGGTTTTATCTTGCCGCTGCCTTTGGGGCCGGGCGAATTCCAGTACAGGTTGTCCAACCACAGCCGCATGAGTTTCAGGAAACGTTCGTCACGAGTGCGCTCCCAGCCCACTGACAGCACCATGCAAAATCTGGTATTGGGCGGTGAACCTTCCCGTGCGGCTTTCAGCGCTTCGTCCGCCAGATCGTGCATGAAATTTTCCAGCCACTTTTCAACGTCCTTCCGTCCGGTGACGGTAACGTAGTGATCGAGGGCCTCGATCATGCTGACGTATCCAAACAGGCTTCCCACGATCTGGCGGTCGAGCGTTTGGAGGTCGTTGCCTGATGAAAGGTTAACTGCCCCGGTAAAAGCGTCGCGGTCGAAACCGGCCAGATAGTCGACCATCTCATCCATAAGGCAACGGAATCGTTCTTCCCGGGTGATATCGTAAAGGTGTACCAGAAGCAGCAGGGCCCATCCGACTTCCCGATTGAAACCCCACAGTTTTTCCCGCACTTCAGGTTCTTCGAAGTTCTCGATGGTTTTATCGCCGAGAGCAAGCGCGACTTCGAGGGCGTCGGGATCACCGGTCATGCAATAATACTCGAGCAGTCCCTGGGTCCAGAAATGGCTCGGGTACGCCCCGGTGGTGGTATGTCGTGCGCTGTGCGCGGGGGTGGCCCGATGTATCCACCGATGGTCAGAATAATGCACAAAATCGACCTCAATATTATGCCGGGCAAGCAGTCGGATGGTGGGCCACAGGTCGTGCCGCCCCGTCCGCATCAGTTCGTTGCAGAAAGCATGGATAGCGTCGTATTCGTTATTGGTCCAGACCGGTTCGTGGCAGTCGATGTAGGTTTGGGTCGGCCGGCCGTCCGGCCAGATACGCGGCATTTCAGGGGCGCCCTCGAGATGCGGCACTTTGTCAGGATTCATAGCCACATACCCGCCCGTATAGTGGCTTTTGGTATCGCCGACATCGAATTTCGTGTCCGGCATATCGAGATTCATCATCCCATGGAGTGTCTGTTCGACGCGGACGTGTTCTCCAAAAGGGAGAACCTTCCCCTGATCGAACTCGCCGCAGTGAACCAGCCACCGGGGGGCGATGCAGGCTCTTGCCCGGTAGAAAACGGCTTTGAGTGAGTCTGCCACATTTTGCGGGCCGTCAGGTTCGCTGTCCCACGATTCGTTGTCTTCGGCCGATAGAAAAGCGAGCGAGCATACGTGGCGACGGGAGCGCCCCTGCGGCAGATCGAGAGTTCCGGCATCGGCGGACCAGGGCTCGAAGACAAGGCTGTTGTCTTTGCTGCACAGCTTGTTCGGTTTCGTTTGAGTCATATCCTGCACCTGCATGTAGACGCCCTTCTGTCCGTCATGGACGCCAAGCCAGTCGTTGGTGTCGACGAGAGGGGGATGAAGATAGAAGGGGTAATCGACGTCGTCGAGCAGCATTGCGGGATCCGTTACGTGGGTGGTGCCTCTCTCGAAGTCGGCCGTCAATTCAACCGGATCGGGATTAATCACATGCCGGCTGACGTAGAAAAGGCCGTAGTTAGTTTGCAGAAAATGACGGCGAGGTCGTTCATCAAACTGCCAGTTCGTTTCCAGCGCCATGCGGTTGACAGGAACCGAACTGGTTCCAGGTTTCACATTGAAGAAATGGTAGCCGAGGCGTAGGTTCGGCCAACCCGCCCACATCTCAATGTCGAGCCGATACGAAAGACGCTGCTTCTGATCGGGGGTGTAATGTGCGCCTTCGAGACGGACACGACATCGGACCGGCGTATGTTCGATTACCTCGATTGCTCTTTTTTTTTCGTGGGCGGTTGAAGCTTGATCCACGCACAAACGCAGCGCCGCCGGATCGTCGAGCAGAACGTGGTCGCCAAAATCAATATGAGAAATCGGCCCCGGTCCGGTTTTGGAGAGGTGCACGGTAAGCAGACGATTGCTGATTACATGTCCGCCGTTCTGAATTTCCATCGTGACAGGACATTCCGGCTGAGGGGGCGTTTTGTCCGTAGAGACCTGATGACGGCCGGTTTGCCGGGCTCCGAAACTCAGCAAACACCACCGCACAGATCCGTCCGGCCAGTGCGCGAGAGGACGCGCGCCGGTGGGACGAATTTCTCCACCGGGCTCGGTGACCGCTAAAGCCGATGGGTTTTTAACTTCTCCTTGGGGAAACGGGATCCCGATCGAGACGGGAAGTCCGGCGGGGCGGGGGTCGGCGTAACTGACATCAATGGCTGGTCGGGCAGGCGAGACCATTAGAATGGCTCCTTGGTAGATTCAGACAGAAAGATTTGGCCGGACGCACAACTCAAGCCCCTCAAAAAGAAAAAATGTGTTCAGGGATTCCAGCATTCTTCACAGCAATTGCAACCATCCGGGATGTTTCCGGGAGGCGAAGGGGCCACACTTTGAGTTTGAGATTGATATCAACGGTGCCGGCGGTACATGGCCCCGGTTCTATTTTACGTCCGATGCCCACGCTGAAAGGCAGGGGAAG
>JAGXLK010000185.1 GCA_018334735.1 Planctomycetota bacterium
GGGGACATCGTTTCTGGCACCTTCGGCTCCGCGTTCGTAGGTCTTGGAAACCAGAACTGGAGGGTCCGGACATTCTGCCAGGGCGGCGCCCACTTTCCGCTCGCTATCAGTGTAAACACGCGCGGTATCGATCAACCCGCAACCGAGATCGAGAGCCCGTCGCAGGACATTTACGGCGTCTTCGCGGGAGAGCCTTTGAATAGGAATTCCACCGAACCCAACACGGGTAACCTGCAAGCCGGTTGAACCAAGTATTGTTTTTTCCATTGCTGTGAAAACTGACCTGAATTGGGGGAAAGAAGGTCCCCGGCACCTTTGCTTTGACCGGTCCAGGGCTGGGGAGACCAACCTACTGACATTAATCCCGAAAGTCAAACGTCCCGATGTGGCGGGGACAGCGGCACGGGGATGGGCATTTAGAAAACCGCGAGGACCTGTTTATCTTACATCCTGGATTTCCAGAACATCCCGGTTCGCCCTCCGGGAGCGGCGCCAGCCGCCAGTTGGCGGTTTCTCCGACAATAAACTACCAGAAGCTGCCAATAGTTACAGGAAGTCCGCCACAATTTTCACATTGGTGAAAGAGGCTCTGCCTCTCTGCTTTGTCAGGCTGCAGTTGGGGTATGAGAATACACCCGCCTTCGCCGCTGGTGTCAGACCTTCGTACAATAATCAAGGCCTCGGCCGGAAAGCAAAGTTGCTTGCCAGCCGAAGCCTTGGCGAAAGATGGTCGGGGCGCCCGGATTCGAACCGGGGACCTCTACACCCCCAGTGTAGCGCCCTAAGCCAGACTGGGCCACGCCCCGACAATTATCATAAAGTAACCGCAACAGGGTGTAGAGTCAAGCCACCAGATTCAGAATCACCTCTTATTTCTTTTTCAGCAGAGGGGCAAAACGATGGCGCATAAGCCTACC
This sequence comes from Planctomycetota bacterium, assembly GCA_018334735.1. Next base: position 918 of record JAGXLK010000185.1, read on the forward strand.
AAAAGCCTGAAAAGAGGGCAATGTCGCCTGGAAGGGTAAAAACTCGATCAATCCGTTCAGTTTCGCGTGACAACTTACTTTATTTTGCACATGGAAACACTTAAAGCTCCGTGGTAATCTGCTGGGCCCAGCGATCGAGCCTCTTGAGAGTATCCGGATTGCTTAAGGCTTCCCCTTTTTCCCGGGCTTGAACGCGCAGAGGGGCCAACAACTGTGCTCCGTAACTGACAAGCCAGCTTTTCATAACCGCTTCGTGCGGTTCCCAACATCCATCGTCGGCGGCCACCGACAGAAGGCAGGCCAACAACCCGTCCAGCGGCTTTGTGCGCGCATACCAGGCATGCGTCCGGTCGATAAAATTTTTCATCGGCCCCGGCGGGGCGAACCAGTAGACAGGCGCGGCACTGATGAGCAAGGAGTTCCGGGGAGTTTTTTGCCAGACTGCATTGAAATCATCGTCTGTTATGGCGCATCGACCCAGTTCCATGCACCGGCGACAACCCATACACGGTTTCAGATCCAGATCACACACACGGATGGTCTCGACCTCGTGGCCGCCTTCTCCCAACCTTTGGGAAACTCTGGCGACACAATCATCCGTATTGCCACCTTCCCTCGGGCTGCCTGATAGAATGAGCACTCTGGCCATTGCCCTTTCCCTTTAAAAAAAATCGGCAACTGACACTACAAACTGCTCCCCGGTCGTAACACACTCACCGCATTATCTTGCGCTTTCCACTTTTTCCATGAAAGCTGCTGCGGTTCGCTGTATTTCGTCCATGTCTCCCTCTTTCAGGGCGTCTTTTTTCACCAATGCACTGCCGACCCCGCAGGCATCCGCCCCGGCTTCGAGAAAATCGAGGATGTTGTCAAGATTCACACCGCCCGTAGGGACCAATGAGAGCTGGGGCATGGGTGCTTTTATCGCTTTGATATATTTCGGGCCTCCAATGCTGGCGGGAAATATTTTCACGAAATCGGCCCCCGCTTTGTAAGCATTGAGCGCTTCGGTCGGGGTGTAGGCACCGGGAACAGCGGGTTTGTCGTACCGATGCGCCATCTCGATCATATCCAGGTCAGTAATGGGACTTACCACGTATTCAGCACCGTTCAAGATCGCCGCACGTGCAGTCTCAGCGTCAAGCACACTCCCTGCACCCACGATGACATCTTCGCCGAGTTCTGCCACGGTTTTGTCAATTACCGACAGAGCATCCGGCGTGGTCATTGTTACTTCGATGAGATCACAACCGCCTTCTTTAAGGGCCCAGCCCACCTCGATAAGCTGTTCTGAACTGTCGGCCCTGATAACTGCAAAAAACGCTGTCTTGAGCATTCGCTGGATTTGTTCGAATCGTTTCATGGTTTCCTCGCAGAGTATCGTCGAAGAAGAATAAGCACAAATGGAATTTTTACTCGCCGTTTATCTGAACAATGAGCTCGCGTTCACGGGCCCGGACATCGAAATCCATGAACACAATCTGCTGCCATGTCCCCAGCATCAGCCGTCTATCGCGAAATGGGATGGACACCGACGGACCGACAAGGCTGGCGCGGACGTGTGAGTGCCCGTTTTTATCGTGCCAGCGTTCTTCGTGGTGGTAGTAATCATCTTTTGGCACAACCCGGTCAAAGTAATCTTTAACGTCCTGAACCAGACCCGGTTCACACTCTATTGTGGTGACAGCTCCCGTCGATCCGGGGATAAAAACCGTAACGACACCGTCCTCAATCGATCCGCCATCGACCAGTTCGGCCACATCATCGGTCACATCGACGATATCGATGTCGGCTTTGGTGCTGAATGTAAAACTTTTCGTTTCGACTGCCATCTTTTTTCTTCCGCTCAACGTGTTACTGAAATACCGCTCATATAATACCGCATGATTAAATCGATCAAAAGCGGAAAATCATTTTTTATGTCCCGTTTTTTCTCATGCAAAGTCGCCAGCCCGCGACAATTCATTGCGATAGAGCTTCTCAAGCTCGTGAACCATCGTTTCAGCTCGAAATTGGTCCGCAAACCGACCCCGGGCATTTTGGCCCATAGTCCGGGCCTTTTCGGGGTTCTTAATCAGCTCAGTGACTGCTTCAGCAAGTTCTTGGACGGATTCAGGAGGGACGAGACGGCCTGTCTCCCCGTCGATAACAACTTCAGGCGCTCCATCGACGTCATAACACACGACCGGTCGGGCTTCCAGCAAAGCCTGCACGACGGCCCGTGGGAGCCCCTCGCGCAGTGAAGCATGGATCAGCATATCCATCGCGCTGATCATGTCCGGGATCTCTGCTGAATCGACCAGCCCCGTGAAAACCACCCGATCGGCCACCCCCAGATCACGGGCCATGCTTTCCAGATGGGACCGCAGGATCCCATCGCCGACGAACATAAATTTCGCTTCGGGACATTCATGAACGATCTCCGGGGCGGCCTGAAGGACGTATTCATGGCCTTTGAGGTGGAAAAGGCGGGCAATTTTGCCGATCACCACGTCATCCTCCGTAAAGCCATATCGCTCCCGGATTGTGTGTCGTCGACTGCCCGCCTCCAGAAAGGCGTCCACTTCCATGCCGCTGTGAATTGTAGTGAACTGACTCTCACTCCCCACGCCGGCGGCAAGAGCCTGTTCAGCCATGGCATCGGCGACGCACGCGATGCGGCCGCAGCATGCGGCTCCCAGTTTTTCGGCGGCAATATAAACCGCGTTCGAGAAAACATTCTCATACGGGTGAAAGGGGAGACCATGGATCGTATGAATGACCACGGGGACCCGGGCAAAATGGGCCGCGAGACGTCCGAGCACCCCGGCTTTGGAGCTGTGCGTATGCACAATGTCAGGCTCTTTCACACGCAGATACTCGAGGATTTTCCCAAGCGAGACGCTGTCACGCCACGGCGAAATAGCCCTGCGCATCTCCGGTATGACAACCGTGCGAATGCCGGATTTTCTGGCGCGCCGAATGAGCTCACCCTCGGGTCCGATCGCCGGGCCGGTCAGAAGCGTTACATCCCATTCCGGCGAACGATTGAGCCCTTCACAGCTGAGCAGAGTATTTTCCTGGGCTCCGCCAAGTATCATCCGCGTAATAATATGGACGATTTTTTTTGCCATCAGGGTCCTCTGCCCGGCCAAAAATAGCGAAGGCGCCGCTTTTTATTGGCGGCGCCGGCAAAACGCGTTCTTTTCAGTTCAGATACGCTACGAATTATTTCTCAAACTCCTGAAGGATAAGGCAAACGTTGTGCCCGCCGAACCCAAAGGAGTTATTCATAACTGACCTCAGGGTATGTTCCTGCGCCGTGTGCGGTACCAGGTTAATGCCTTCACACTCGGGATCGACAGTCTCCAAATTGATCGTCGGGGGACAGACATTCTCCTGGAGGGCGCGAATGCAAACGAAAGTTTCCAGGGCTCCGGAAGCACCGAGAAGATGCCCAAAAATACTTTTGGACGAGCTGACGGGGAGTTCTCTGGCATATTCTTTGAACAACTCTCTAATCGCCTTCGCCTCGATACCATCACCGGCAGGCGTCCCGGTCCCGTGTGCATTTATGTATGAGATGTCTGTGGTTTCCATCCCCGCATCTGCAAGAGCATTTATCATGGAATAACGAGCCCCGGCGCCTTCCTCACAGGGGAGGGTCATGTGATACGCATCGCTGCTGGCGCCATACCCGACTATCTCGGCGAAAATCTCCGCTCCCCGTGCCTCGGCCTTTTCAAGGCTTTCCATGACGAATATAGCAGCCCCTTCGGCCATCACGAATCCGTCGCGATCTTTATCAAAAGGGCGACTGGCTTTTTCGGGTTCGTCGTTTCGGCGTGAAATGGCCTTCATTTGCATGAAACCAGAGACCCCCATCGGCGTCACAGCGGCTTCCGAACCACCGCAAACCTGCCAGTCGACCATGCCTTCCCGTATACTGCGGTATGCTTCACCAATCGCGTTAGAGCCTGATGCGCAGGCACTCGAAACCGAGAAACTCGGCCCCTTGAAACCGTTACGCAGACTGACCTGGCCGGCTGCCGCGTTTGTCATCAGCTTTGGGATCATCATGGGGCTTGTGCGCGTGGGACCGGAATTCATCAGACGGGTGTGCTGATCTTCGATTTCATGAAGACCTCCTATGCCGGTGCCGATATAAACTCCCACACATTTGGGATCGACAGCAGCATCCATCAAGCCGCTCTGTTCGAGAGCTTGATCACTTGCCGCAATCGCAAACTGCACGAACCTGTCCATCCTCCTTGACCGGCGTTTCGAAACGTAGTCAAGGGGGTCAAATTCGGGGATTTCCCCGGCAATATGTACGTGGTACTCGCTGGAATCGAACGCCTGAATGTGTCCGATTCCACTCCGCCCTTCACGGACGGCTTCCCATGTGCTCTTGCAGTCCATCCCGACGGGAGACACCGCGCCCATTCCAGTTATGACAACGCGTCTGGACCCCATTACTGCTACTTATTCCCCTGAATATATTGGATCGCTTGCCCAACAGTTTCGATATCCTGGGCTTCTTCATCGCTGATCTGAACATCGAATTCTTCTTCCATATCGATGACCAGTTCTGCCATATCGAGAGAATCGGCCTGGAGATCGTTGACGAAATGCGTTTCGTCGGTAATCTGGGATTCTTCCACATCCATTCTTTCTGCAACCATACTTTTAACCGCTTGTGCGATGTCGTCGTCGGCCACTTCTTTAACCTCCTCATGGAATTAAAAACGGCTTCTTGCTTTGCCACCCGGGGTCCCGACAATCGGGAAACCTCTGGTACTTATGCCACCCCGGGTTTCAAGAACTTTAACGTCAGTGTGTATCGCATTTCAAGTAAATGCCACCCAGTTCTCGGCAATCATTTTACATGGCCATCCCACCATCCACGCTTATAACCTGCCCGGTAATGTAGCGAGAGGCATCGGACGAAAGGAATAATACTGCTTCCG
>JAGXLK010000186.1 GCA_018334735.1 Planctomycetota bacterium
TACGAAATGCAAGGTCGGTCTTCAGCAATCGGGATGTGTGAGAGGCCCTGCGCGAAGCGCTTTCGGAGTGCGGTGAGCAGTTCGGCAGTGTCGAACGGAGCACCGCTTTTCATCTGTTTCTATCTGGAGCGGACTGGACTTCAGAACCGCTCCGGCGGGGCTGGAGTTCAGAACGCGGCACACTTTGCCCGAATCTCCGCGCAGCTTGATGTATCTCAGACATTGCCCGCCTCAAGTCCCCCTTCGCCCGCCGCCGATCGGCTCAGCTGAACTCGAGTCCCCATTTCCTTGAGAAGAAAACAGTCCGCTCCCGCATTGGCCGGAGGGGGAGGTCTCACCCCATGACCAGGAGAATAATGCGATTGCGATACCGAGATACTATTCCGTTCTCCCCTTCTTGCGGTAATACGCAAATCCCTCGGCGAGGGCTTTAAGATTCGCCCACGGCACCCCCGGTGTAATGCTGCTGGATCCGCCCAGAAAAAGTCCATTCTCCGGACCGTTTTCAACCAGGAATTTCATTTCTTCCTGAACATCTTCAGGTGAACCGTGCGGCAGTGTGCGCGTCACCGACACCCCCGCAATTATCAGCAGTTCACGACCCTCCCGATCGGTCATACTGCAGATTTTCTCGTAATCCATTCCATCTTCATACTGGAAGCCCTGGAAACCACGCAGTCCGCATTCGAGCAGTCTTGAGACCATCTGCATAAGGTTCCCGTCGCAATGCCAGATCATCTTGACGTCGGCATCGAGAAGCGGCTGGATGCTCCGCGCGAAATGCGGGAACCAGATCTTATCGAGACTCTTAATATCGACCAGCGTTCCGCTGCTATCAGCCATGTCATGGTCCAGTCGCAGGAATCTGGGCAAGCCTCCTTTCTCCATAGCATTCACAAGAACCCGGTTCCGCAACACAGCCAGATCCGCCTGCAGCTCGAAATGTTTCTCCATAATGTCCGGGAAAAGTGCGTAAGCCATGAAATAGTTCACGTAACCGTATTTCCCGTAAGCCAGCCGCGGAAAAGCGGCATTGTAGGGAGTTTTCAGCATGGTCGGGCCGATTTCCGACTGCATTTCACGCTCCCGTCGCACGATCTCATCAGCAGCCGTCTCGTCGCCACCGCCCTCATGGGATTCAATGGCCCGGTTCAATTCGGGGAAAACGTGTGACTCCATATGCTTCACAACGTCCTCTGGCTTATCAATGACGCAACCATCCACGACAATCTCTTCGGCGCCTGTTGTTGCACCTCGAGATGTCCCATCCTCGTAGCCCTGTGCCCCCATACTCAAAGGGTTTCTGGGTATCCACTGATCCACCATGCAGCAGGAGCAGTTCTCCAGCATGCGACGGTACGTCGGGACCGGATCCTTTTGATAGCTGCCTTCCGGCATGCCCGCCAGGCGGTCGATCATCGTCCATTCCATCGGATTGATCAACCAGACAGCGATTTCATCCCGGGGTTTACGCAGAATCGTATCCCACGCCAGTCGTGCATTTTCACTCAGCTTTCTGCTATTTGCATTCAATGTGTCCCGTTACTCCGATGAGTTATCTCGGAATCGAAATGAGTAGAGATCAGCATCTTTCAGTTCGACTTTCAAACGTACCGCTTGTCCGGCAAGCTTACCAGCATCGTCGGCGGATTCCCAGCACACGGTGCGGTCAATCTGATCGCCATAGATCAGGGGGCAATCGTCAAGCCCAAATCCCGATATTGGTTGCCCTCCTGGTTCTTGCAGCTCGACCCGCATTCGACCTCCAGCGGACGTGGAGAAATTGATCTCGAGCTGGTTGCCCTCAAATGTCAGAGGTTTTGTTAATAGAGTGCCACCTGTGAGCGGCGCGCGGGCGGACACAAAACCATCCATACGCAGCGTATGGCGCCGCAGCCGGTAGTCTTCTTCAACGCGTGCATTATCCCTGACGTAGAAGGACAGTTCGGGCGGAGCGTCATTGTATTTCGATTCAGTTTCCGCCATACCCCAGGCGCATCCGGCCTGCCCGTAGAACCAGCTACCGGGCCGCTGGATCCCGGGGCGCACAAAAGCTTCCGGCCAGACGTGAAACTCTTCTCCGTCTCGGCTTGTCATAAACAGGGTATCCCACAGAGCGGTCCCGAGCCGGGTCGGTCGTCCACCACCTATCCCTTGATCCGCCAATTCGCGCCGCTGCTCGCGGTCGGGGAGATGTTCTATCGATGCCGTCCAGCCCCGGTCACTGTAGCGCGCCGGGAAACCCATCAAGATATGGGGTGCCCGATAATAGGGTTGTACGTTGTTGGTATAAAGCTGATGGTGATCGCCGGATGGATCTTCCCCGCTGTCCAATTCCGCACTGCCACTTCGGTTCGGATCGTAATCGAGGAGCTTCCCTTCGGTCCAGTTCAGAAAATCTTCCGAGGTCGCCGTCCGGATATCGCGTCCCGGAGGAACTTTACCGTCTTCCCCTCGTCCGTCGCGCCAGTATGCCCGATATATGCCGGATTCTGCGTCCCAGAACACCAGATTGTGGGAATCGAAATTTCCCTTAATCGCAAGGGGCTCCGCGCCCAGTTTTTGCCAGTGTATGCCGTCGCGTGATACCAGTCCCCAGAGCCCGTCGCTGTTCCATTTCACCCCGCCAACCGCTTTGTACTTTTGATCTTCAGAACAGTCCGGATTGCGATCTCGAAACGGCGACATGTTGTGGGAAATCGTGCCCTGCCAGATTATGTTGTTCTGTTTCGACCCATTATGCTCGATAAGACCCAGTTCCGGCCGTCGCCAGTGAACGCCATCGTCGCTTTCCGCGTAACAAGTCACCTGTCTCTTACTCTCATCGCCTCCCTCTCCCCCTGGATTCGCCCGGTAATACATACGGTAGACATCCCCGTCTTTGAACACGGTAGCATAACCGGGCCCGCGCTCTTCCCACGGGCGATCACAGACGATAGCAATTTCCTGCGGTTGAGGTTGATGAAGGCATAGGTCTGCCCCTTCCATTCCTTCGATCAGGCTTCTATCGATGAAAAGTTCCCGTCGTGATCCAATTTTGATCGCTGGCATTTTTGACACTTTCCAGAGAAATGAGAATTCAAGGCGCTATTAACGGAGGGTCCTCCGTCAGAATCCGGCTGAAACGCTCGGTCGCGTTGCGAGCGCGGCGGTCGACTGACATCGCAACATTATCGTAAATGGAGAACACTTTTTCCCAGTATTTTTCCCGAACGACATCACGCTTGGGTTCCTCGCCGCTCAGAACCGCGAATTGCCGCGCGAACCAGAGAAGATCTTCCCGATACTGTTCCGGCGACGGGAACAAAGGCAGTTCGCAGTCGGTCATCTCGGCGCTTTCAAGATGGTCTATCATCCGCAGATAAGCCCGGTGCGCACATCGGCGGCTCCATCGACGTCGCGGATGGTGGCCCCACCCCGGCACGATTTCAAATGCTTCCATTAATTCCCCCAGTTCCTCGTGCTCGGAGCCAAAAACCTGGCGGCAGAACTCGCGAGCGAGCGCGTCCGGGGCCTGTTCCGGATCGATGGCGGCCTGCGCTCCAGCGTACATACAGAGATGGCTCAACCCCGGGGTCATCGTATAATTGGTTGCTCCAAAATACCCCGCAGTATGTTGTTCCTCGCGGCGTCGCGCCAGAATGCGCGGGATACGCCAGTGCGGATACGGCACAAGCTCCCCTTCGGTCACGGCGTAATCCCAGCTATTGACGCGATGGGTGGAAGAAAGCTCTCGAACGTACGGACGCGCATCACCTCCCACCGTCGGATCGCTTTCCGGGCTGAACCCCAGATTCATAGCAACCATCGTGTCTTCCGGAAATTCCGGCAGCCGCCGCATCAATTCTGTCATAGCCCGTTCCGCCCGATCCGGAGTTCCTTTCCAGATGTGGCAGCCGCTGGCCGTCTGAGTCATCTGCTCCCACGTCCCATCCCAATCGGGGACCCGGATCATATCATCGCCCCATCCTGAGAACGGTGAACCCCACGTGCCGAATTCGATTGTGGCATCGGGATTTTCTGCCAGCGTTATGTCCGTCATGCGGAGCGCAAGCTCTATCCACGTCGTACAGTCGCATCCGTTCCGATTGCACCCGCCCGGATCGCCCGGAAAGAGTCCCACGATATCGGTTTCCGAAAGTTCCCGGCTCCAGTATCGCCATAGTTTCTCAATCAGTTCGAGGTCTTCCGGCACATTCGGGCAGGCGAAATACCACCGGTGTCCGATGCAATTGGGGACGGCAATGTATTTAGTATTGAGCCCCAGTTCGTGTGCGATACCGGTAACCTGTCGCATCGTTCTGGCAAAACGTTCACACTTTTCAGCCCCTTGCAGGGCTTCGGGCGTGTAGAGCGTTGGGGCGACCCAGTATTCGAAACAGGTATAGCCGAAGGCCTTTACCATTTCTAACAGTCTTCGCCACTCGGTCAACGACCACTGGTTCGTCGCTCCGGGGAAAAGCACATTGACATTCCAGCGGTTGAGCAAATGGGAGGCAAAGTTCACGTAGTAGGAACGATGCTGGAAAGCTGGTTCGGCTTTAATCGGCGGATCGGATTGAATGGATTCTTTCTTCACAGCTGGAAATCTAATTGAGAAAGCATGCAGATAACTATTGCGACCAGTTTTCAATTTGGAGACCCGGATCGCGCGCAAACGCATCTTTATTGTTACTTACCATTACGAGATTGCAACTCAATGCCGGGGCGGCCAGCAACAAGTCCAGGGGGTCAATAACGTTCCCGACCTTTTCGAGTTCAGCCCGTTTTCTCCGCTGTCAAGCAGCTGCTGTCCGGAAAAAGGAAAGGCAAGAACGGCAAGGAAAGCGGCGCCAAGGTGCCGTATGCGTTTACCGTGCGTTATACTCACCCATTCACGTCTACATATCATTGCGAGGCGTTCCGCTTAGCGGGACGCCGCGGCAATCTCGCTGTTGGCTGAAAAAACGACGAGATTGCTTCGCCCATCTTACGATGGACTCGCAATGACCCCTGAAGCGGTATCTCTGGGCTAAACACGTACTCCTGGCTGTCAGCAGCCTGGCTGCGAACTAGCTTTGTAGTACAATGCCTGTGTCGCTGGCACTGGATCCCGTCCGCCGGCAGCGACCCCCGCGGCCTTGTGCCGCGGGTGAGAAAGATTGAAGGGCTAGAAACCGCGGCCACTCCGCATCGGCCCCCACGGGCTTGTCCCGTGGGTGAAGAAGATTGAGGCGAGACTCACTGCAAGGGCAAAAGCCCCTGGTTCGCTGGCGGGGAATCTTCTTCACCTGCCGGCCAAGCCGGCAGGGGCCGGGGATGTATGGCGTTCCTATGGCTAGCCCACTCAATCTCTGCCTCCTGTCACGCAAGGTGACAGGGGGGAGCTTCCAATTGAAAGCGGCGCTCGCCTCCGGCTCTTGCGTCCCGGTATGCCTGAGCAATTTCCGGAGGCGAGCCGTTCGCGCGTTCAGTACGAAAGGCATCCCTGCCTGTCAGCGGTCTGGCTGCGAGGAGAGGAGTGTTCTTGTTGGCGGGGCTTCCTCCCCTGCACTTCTGCAAGATCTGCCCGCCTCAAGTCCAGTTTCGCCTGCCGCTGGCCGGCTCAGCTGAACTCGAGTCTCAATCCCCGCGAGCGGACTGGACTTCAGCCGGAGGCTGGAGTTCAGAACGCGGTGCACAAACCTGCGGGTCTCGTCGGAAAACGACGAAAAAAGCACAGCGGCGCCCCCCGTGGGGGATTCGTTGGGCAGAGGTGCCTGCCATTTTAAATATCATTGGCATTGGCATACCCCCTTCCAGGTAGTCCACCGCAAAATGACGAAAGACAACGGCACAGCGGCGAAAAATCGCCGCACTCCATAGCCGGCTCCGCCGGCGGG
>JAGXLK010000187.1 GCA_018334735.1 Planctomycetota bacterium
GTTTACGAGCGGCTTAAAGAGGCGGAACGGGGCCGAGAGACGTTGTTTATTCCGCTCATAGTTCTGATCGAGACCATCTGGGTTCTGGAAAGCGGCTATGGAAAGTCCCGGGAGGCAGTGGTCGGATCAGTCGAGGATTTGCTGAGGATGCCCATTTTTGAGGTGGAAAAGAGGGAGGCGGTTGAGAGAATGGTCATAAATTCAGAGGATTATCCGGCCGACCTGGCCGATCTTCTCATCGCGCATTCAGCGCAGCTCAGCGGATGTGAGGGGGGAATAAGTTTGGACAAAAAAGCCTGTGGATTGCCCTTTTTTGAACTGCTTCAGAAGCTCTGAAACGGCTAACCCGCTTTTCTCAGTGTGCCGTCTCATAGGAGCCGGACAATAACATCTCTCTGCTGAACATAGGTTTACAACTTTTCAGGGGCCACTCAGAGGGCTTAGAGGCGCTTTTCACGTAAGTATTCGGTGAGCCACGTTGGTTTTTCTTCGGTAGGCCGGGGCTCCTCCGACCCTGTGCAGGAGGTTTTATGGGCGGCGGTAAAAACGCAGCCCTCCGGCAGATCTCCCGGCAAAACAGCAGAACAACCAACGGCAGGTCCGCCTCAAGTCCAGTTTCGCCCGCTCAATAGCGGGCTCAGCTGAACTCGAGTCTCAATCCCCGCGAGCGGACTGGACTTCAGCCGGAGGCTGGAGTTCAGAACGCGGTCCATAAACCAACGGCCCCGCGCGGGTGGAGGCAACGGATTAACGAACATTCTGCGGGGGGTTGTATTGTCGAATCCTACTTTATAGAAGACACTTGCGATGGCACGCCCCCCCATTCCGCCCTTAATCGCCCGGCAAATCCGTCAATCCGTTGGGGATGGATGCTCGATGTTCAAGGTTCAAGATTCAAAGTTACCAGTCGCTGTTCCCAATTGTTTTGTCGTTAAATCCGTCGCTGCCCTCTGTTCTCTGATCTCTGTCTTTTGCCGTCACTCGTTAAACATCCCTCGTTTTTCGTTGCTCGTCCGTCGTCTCCCATCCTGCGCACCATGATCGGTCTTTTTAATCAAAAAACGGGAAAAGCCTTGACAGGGACCTTATTCGGATTTATTCTTAATAGGTAGCGACAACGATCAAAGGGCGTGAAATAATGACATCAGAAGACACCTCCATTGAAAGATTCCACAATCAATGCCGGGAGGCCGGTTACAGGGCAACTGCGCAACGAACGCAAATATATCGCGAAGTCATCAGGGCCAGCGGACACCCCGATGCGGAAACCGTCTACGAGAACGTAAGTGCGCAGTACCCGTCGATCTCCCGTGATACTGTTTACCGCACGCTCTCGTTGCTGGATCAACTCGGAATAATTTCTCAGGTCAGTCTTCTGAATGATCGAGCTCGGTTCGACCCGAGGACGGATCAGCATCACCACTTCATCTGCGCTGAGTGTGGCGCAATTTTTGACTTTACCAGTGAGGAAGCGGACAACCTGCCGCTGCCCGACACGGTGAAGTCGTTTGGCAGAATACATTCTCACCGCGTGCAGGTACGCGGTGTCTGTAATCGATGCAACCAGGAGACGGAACAGGTCTGATCAGTGAGACACATGTGACGTACCCGTACGCAGGGAACCACCTGTAGTGGTCACCCTTGAACGTATTTTTTTCCTCTCGCATCAACTGGAGTGTAATATTATGGCAGAAGTTGCTCGCAAAATGGTCGTAGATGCTGGCGTCGATGTCGATAAACTACTGGACAAGCTGATTGCCAACGCATCAGCAGAGTTCACCACTTTCTTCTACTACACGCACCTGCGTTACAATCTAATCGGACTGGAGGGCGAGGGTCTGAAACAGATTGCGGAAACCGCTCGCATTGAGGACCGCAATCACTTTGAAGCCCTGCTGCCCAGAATCTACGAACTGGGCGGGGAAATTCCGAATGACATGAAGAAATTTCATGACATGTCGGGATGTCCACCGGCGACATTGCCAGATGATCCCACGGATGTGAACGCCATCCTGGAGGTGCTCGTCAACGCCGAGCGATGTGCGGTCCGGCAATATACCGGTGTTTGCAACATGACCCAGGGGAAGGATCATCGCACCTATGCGCTGGCCGAGGCGATCCTGAACGAAGAAGTGGAGCACGAGTCGTGGTTCAGCGAATTTTTGGGGGAAGGTCCCTCCGGGCACTATCTGCGCGAAGGCGAAACCTCTCCATTCGTCCGCAAATTCATGCGCTGATAACAATCAACTCATCGTTCCCGCCCCCGTGGGGCGGGGCCAGCAAGCTGGCGCTTCGTCGCAAACTTCATCGCGCACTCTGCCGTCCGTACGCCGTTGCGTCGGGCGAAAAACGGGCTCGTCCATCGAGATTTCAACCATCACACGGACGTGAGGTTTGCGGTGCCAGGGAAGGCTTGCCCGGATTGTGAATGCTTCCTGGCCGCCTGGATGCGGTTCACGTTCTGTGTACCTTTCGCACTCGAAGGCGACGGGTGCATATTCATCAAGGAGTTTTGCAGCCTTGCGGCAAGCTGTGCGCACACTTTCTTCCATTTCATCGTTGGTCGGGACATCATCTATACTCGTAAAATCCAGGTCTTCAGAAAAACGGTATTGTCCGAAATAGCACTTTTTCAATGCTGTGCCGCCTTTAAAGATAACCGTATCTCTTAATCTGTCGGTCCGGGAAATCCCAGCAAGAACCCAGGACAACACGTAATCCCGCTCCAGTGTCTCCCACCTGATCCCAAGCCGCTCGCGGGCCCCCTCCAGTCTTGTACGCAAAGGTTTCACGAGTCGATCCTCCCCGGAAGATTCTCCTGGATCATCCATTCCCCATCACAGGGACCCTTCCGGGGACCGCTGGGATCAAGCGGCTGGTACCGCGTAACTTCCACCTCTTTCAATTCCGCAAGATCCGCCCCATCGACGCCCGCGCGACTCAGAACCCAGCCCAATCGTCTGGCCGTAGCCTTGTCCAGGCGCAACCCATAGGACACGATTTGATGCACGTCGATGGTATCGACGGCCCTTTGGAAAGCACTGAGCACCTCGGCAAAATCCCCACAGTACTGAGGCATAGTAAGCCCGTCGATGAGAGTTCGTTCACGGTCAGTTACCGTTATCCTGGCATCATCCAACCAGATCTTCTCCGTTCCAAAAAATCGTTCCGGCCGGACACGGATAAATTGATATCGACAACCGGCAACCGGATACCCCGCACCTCCCTGCCGGTCCCCGTCGTCCCTGGCACGTGGGACTGACGATTCACTCGTGGTGAGCACAAAAACCCGGGCGGGCATCTGATCGGTCATACCGTGATAGTGCATGGCCGACCAATGGCTGATTGCTGCCGGATCAACGAGATACATAGCGACCTCGAACTCATGTGCCGGATTCACCCCGGGCAGCGCGGAGGATATCCCATACAGGCCGCGTCGCAGCGAAACAAGCCAGCCGTTCTGTCGCAGGTGATGAAGCGCTTCAAGGAGATAAGACTCCTTCATATCAACCCGAGAACATAATTCGCGGGCACGATCGGTCGTGAAAATCCGATCTCCCTCCCTGGCCAATTCCCGGATCAACTCCACGCCCACGCGCGAGTTTTTGTGCTCCTTCTTTCCCTGTTCACCACGGGTACCACTGCCGCCCTGATCCTCTTGTGAGCTGCTTTGAGCTGCGCCATTTCTGCCGTTCATTGGACAACCTCCAATTATCTCCATATATTCCGCATATGCTTATTATATGCTGTTCATTTGACAGCGTCAAAGTAATGTCGTATTATCCGCACACCCGACTCGACCCCCAACCTCCCTGCGGCCCGCCGGTATTAGCAACGCCTTTATTTCACCACAGATACCCCGCTGGGCTTGCCCGGCCATGCCTGAGGCAGATAAACCCCGCGACTGCGGGGACAACGGCAGGGGTTTTATTATTATCGGCTGTTGGTTACCATTCGTCCGTCGTTTATAATTCGTTGGGATACCTTTCTGGATGTCCGCGGTATCGTTCCCCTGTCATCACCACGTAAGGCTCTGCTCATGACATCATCGGAAACCCTTCAAGACAAAGTAGAACGGGTGGTCAACGAACCCGTTCGGTTCACCTCCTACAATCCGCACTGGCCGGATATGTTCGATAGGGAACGTGAACTGCTCATCCGCATTCTCCCCGATGATCTCATCAACCGCGTGGAGCATTTCGGAAGCACCGCCGTTCCGGGCTTGCCCGCCAAACCCGTGATCGACATTCTCGTGGAAGTGTCCGATTTAGACCAGACGCGACAACGCATCGTGCCGGTCCTGGAAGACAGAGACTACGAATATTTCTGGCGTCCCACCTGGGGCGACGACACCCCTCCTTTTTACGCGTGGTTCATCAAACGGGACGCCGCGGAAGAACGAACCCACCACATTCACATGGTCGAACCCGATTTCCCCCACTGGGATCGTCTGCTCTTCCGCGACTACCTGATCGATTGTCCCGAGGTTGCACAGGAATACGCCACGCTGAAACGAACACTCTACCGTCGCCATCGGGATGACCGAATCGCCTACACCGAAGGGAAAACGGATTTTGTGAAGAAAATCACGGACAAAGCGCGAGAATATTATCGAGGGCAAGATCTGGAAGCCGGTAGTCGATAGCGGAACGACAAAGTCATTGTCCCCCACCGGCGGGCCCCAGGCAGGATGCCAGCTATACTCCCGCCTCCAAAAAATCGCAATCCTAATCGTGATCATAGTCGTAATCGGCCGTGTGTTCCGTCAAGCCGTTGCCCCTATCTTCGCAACTTCATAGTTTCCCAGCTTCCTATCTGTCCTCTGTCCTCTGTCCTCTGACCTCTGTCCGTTCCGCCGTTGCCGTATCGCCGTTCGCCTGTGCCGTTGTCGTTCCTGACCTCTGACGTCTGACCAACCGATCACGGCTTACCGGTCACCCGATCACCGGTCGTTCGCCGTTCCCTGTCGTTCTTCGTTTTTCCCCGCGGGGCGCGGGATCAGCAGGCTGGCACGTCGTTGCCGTTGATCTGTTCGCCTGTACGCCGTTGCTGTCCAACTTAGAACTCACAACTCAGAACTTAGAACTGCCGTTCTCTCACAACTCTAAACTCAGAACTGCCGCTTTAAGCCCATATATTCCCCCTGTTTCGTAGTATACCTTTATTCAGCAATCTGCCCCCTATACCAACAGGACCCTGTATCAACAGTTCAGAACCCCATAAAAGGGGAGAAAGGGGCATTTCTTAAGCTCGAGTTCTCTGCAAACATGAATAGGAGCCTAAATTCGGGACAAAGCATATAGCCAATCGGGCAACCCGCGGTACTGAGCAAGTTCTCCTGCCTCGATGCCCCACTTTAACATACCGGGTATCGGACCGGTAATGTACCGGTTGCGATAGGTCATCAAACCGCATCTTGCACCTAAACTGATGACCAGAGGTCCGGTTCGCGGCGTGTAATCAAGCAAAGATCTTCCGGCAAGGGAACGGGTGATATTTTTCGCAATCACAGCGGCATGCCGTTTGGCGTTCTGTGCGGTCTTTTCCTCGCGCACCGCGGCCAGGTCTCCTCCCACAAAAATGTGCGGATGATCTCGCAGTTGTAGTTTGCGATTCACCCGCAATGCATTGTGTTTCGTATAAATAGTATCACCAAAACCAATCATTGCAGGCGGATTAGGACGGGGCCCTGTGCACCAGACGGCCATGTCAGCGGGTATAGGTCGATCGTTTCCTGTAAGATACTCCCCGTCCTCCTGTTTCTCTACCCGATCACCCAGTATGATGCTGGCACGGGTGGAATCCAGAAAACGCCGGGCATACTCTGACGCCCCCGGTGGGTTACGCTCCAGCA
>JAGXLK010000188.1 GCA_018334735.1 Planctomycetota bacterium
GATTCGCCACTGGCAAAAGAAGTCCTATCGATTTTTGCTTAAATATTGTTTGGTTTTGAACTGCTTTTGTGATGGCAAACTTTGGTTTAAGGAGGTGTCTGATGAGAAAAGTGGCGATTGTGTTTTCGGTGCTGGTGATGTTCATCGCATCCTGTAGTTCACCCGAGCAGGCGACGCCTGAAGTTGTGAAACCGAAGAGCTCTTTTGAGGGCAAGACTCATTACACCAATGTCAATATCTGGTACGAGGGAGGGAAACAAGACGAGATACACTCGACGAATTATCACCGGGGCAAAATTCTCCCGGCAGGCACCCCGGTGGCGATACAAGAGGTGAATACCGACGGCATACTCTTTGAACTGAAGGAATCCGGGGCAAAATTTAAGTTGGATTACGTCCCGCGGCACACGGTGCTGTCAGTCAGCGAATACTTTAAGCGAATGTTCAGCGAAAAGAATATGCTCAAGGAAAAAGATTTTACGAAGGAAGAAATGGAGGCCATCGAGGCCGGAGAAGTCAGGCCCGGGATGAGCAAGGAAGCTGTCATTGTTGCTTACGGTTATCCACCGTCCCACGAAACACCCGCCCTCAGTTCAAACACATGGCATTATTGGATTAGCCGTTGGAACCGACGTGTGGTGGAATTCAAAGACGGTAAAGTTGTCGAAACCAAAAAGTGATGGGCCTGTGATCTTCCAACTCGCAGCATTTGCCAAAGCAGGCGGATGAACTGAATTAACAGTTGGTTCGCCTGCTTCTAACGCTTTCCCCTGTAAATCTGGGGGGAAAGTGTGCTTACTGGCCCATCGGCTGCAGAGGGAAAGCATGATTCAAATTGATGGCTCGCACCTTGAAGGGGGAGGGCAAATCCTTCGGACGGCTGTGGGTCTTGCGGCGCTCACCACAACTACGTGCCGAATCCATAGTATCCGCAAAGGACGAAATCGTCCCGGACTTCGCGCGCAGCATCTTCATGGGGTCAAGGCGATTGCCAAAATCTGCCACGCGACAGTTGAGGGTGCTGAGGTTGGTGCGCGGGAGATTGTTTTCCGGCCAAGCCGACTCGATCCGCCCAAAGAAATCGAAGTCGATGTCGAAACGGCGGGAGCCGTGACACTTGTGATGCAGGGGTTGCTCATCCCTCTCGCCCGTACCGAAGGACAGTCGGTTGTTGAACTTCGGGGCGGTACACACGTCAAATGGTCACCAGTTGCCGAATACTTGCAGCATGTTTTTGCTCCGTTCATGCGCAAGATGGGACTCAATATCGACGTGGAATTGCAGCAATATGGGTTTTACCCGAAGGGCAGCGGTTCGCTGCGCGTAAATATAGGTCCCGGCTTGTTGAGCCCCGTCGATTGGACGGATTGCGAGCGAATAGACCGCGTTGATGTCTGGAGCGTTGCCACGGACAATTTGGAAGGCGCGCGCGTGGCAGAACGACAGGTTGAAGGAACCGGCATCAGTTTTGACGATATCCATGTCAACTATGTTTATGCGCTCTCAACGGGCACTTCCATTTTTATCCGCGGACGAGGAGAGGGCATTATAGCCGGGGCTTCAGAACTCGGGCAGCGAGGCGTGCCCGCTGAAAAAGTCGGTCGCTCCTGTGCGAAAAAATTCGAGACCCAACGCCGCTCCGGCGGGTGTGTGGATAAAAATATGGCGGATCAGATCTTGCCTTACCTGGCGCTGGCCGCAGGTGAGAGCCGAATTCGAGTCGCCGAGATCACCAATCATTGCCGTACGAACATATGGGTGACGGAAAAGTTCCTGCCGGTCCGGTTCTTTGTGGACGAACAAAAGCGCATTATCAGCTGTCAGAATAATCGGAGGATATGAGCGGCGCTACGAAGATTCTTCTCCCCGGTTGCGCGGTTTGCGAGACGCCGACTGTTGCCACTTTTACAACTTCTTGTCTTTCGTTAAAATGCGCTTTGAATACTGGAGCACAAGGTGTGACATTTCGTTAGCTCGGCTGCAAATAGAGCGGGCTGGTACGAGGAAATTTTTAAAACTTCTTTGCTCTTTTTTCCTGGAAAGGAAGGACACCCATGAGTGAATTCTTCCCTGAAGTGAAAGATTCTGTGCCGTATGAGGGACCTGAGACGGACAATCCTCTTGCATTCCGCTGGTATGAGGCGGACCGCAAAGTGGGCGACAAAACCATGGCCGAACACCTGAAGTTTGCTATCGCCTACTGGCATACGATGAAGGGCGACGGTTCGGATCCATTCGGCGGACCGGTCTATGACCGTTCCTGGAATAAAGGCGCCGATGAGATGGAAATCGCTGAAAAAACCCAGGATGCTATCTTTGAATTCTGCCAGAAGATAGGCGTTGACTACTATTGCTTTCACGATCGCGATATAGCCCCGGCCGGCGATACAATCGAAGAGACCAATGCAAATCTTCAACATATGGTCGACCGGGCTCAAAAACTGCAGGAAGAGACGGGCGTCCAGCTTCTGTGGGGCACCGCCTGCCTCTTCGATCACCCCCGCTACAGCCACGGCGCCGCTACGAACCCCGATCCCGACGTTTTTGCCTATGCGGCCAGCCAGGTGCGACGGGCGATCGATGCGACCGTCCAGCTCGGTGGTGACGGATACGTTTTCTGGGGCGGACGGGAAGGTTATACTACCCTTCTGAACACTGATATGAAACGTGAGCGTGAGCAGATGGCTCGCATGCTTCACATGGCGGCGGATTACGGTCGAAGCAACGGTTTTGATGGTGTTTTCCTGATTGAGCCGAAACCCAAGGAACCGACCACCCATCAATATGACTTTGACGTTGCGACGTGCCTGGAATTCCTCCATGAATTCGATCTTCTGGACGAGTTCAAGATGAATGTGGAGGCGAATCACGCTACGCTCGCGGGTCATACTTACTGGCACGATCTCGCCACGGCGTCAAATTCCGGTCACCTGGGAAGCATGGACGTGAACCGCGGTAACCCGATTCTGGGCTGGGATACCGACCAGTTTCCGACCAACCTCTACAGCGCAACCCATGCCATGCTGGTTGTTCTGGAACAGGGTGGTCTGGACGGTGGTATGAACTTTGACGCGAAAGTCCGCCGGGGTTCATTTGATACCGAAGATCTGTTCCACGCCCATATCGGAGGCATGGATGCTTTTGCCAGAGCACTGCTTGTAGCCAACAAGATCCGGGAAGACGGCGTGCTGGATGATTTCATCCAGGACCGGTACTCCGGATATGAGAGCGGCATCGGGAAACAAATCCTCAACGGCGAGACCAGTCTGCCGGAACTCGAAGAATACGCCATCCAGAACGGCGAACCCGAACTCATCAGTGGTCG
The DNA here is from genome assembly GCA_018334735.1 of Planctomycetota bacterium. Next base: position 3,326 of record JAGXLK010000188.1, read on the forward strand.
TCAGGAGATGCTCGAGAATATCCTGAACGATTACCTGCTGCGAGGAGATCTCTGATTCATCTCCGAAGGGAGTGCCAGCGATTTCCATATGGAAGCGCCGGATTGGGTTCCGGGCGTTCAAAAACCCATAGACCGCCCCGATAGTTTCAAAACGTCGGGGCGGTTTTTCCTTCTCTGCTGCCATTCCGGACAATGATGACGGAAAACTGTAGACTCCCTTTGCCCGCCGCTTGTTTACTGGATACCGTTGAAAGCGCTTCTACAGCAAAAAATCCGGGCTGGGAGGCGTTGTAACGTTCAGTACGACAGGTATGCTGCTCGCAAGGGTTGGTGAAGCAAAAGAAACAGACAACCGAACGAGCCCCTGAAAGGGGCGATTGAGAGCGTAGCCCCCGGCGACTCTGCGTAGGGGGGGAACCGGGGTTGGCGGGTGCCAGCAAACCCGCGCTACGACGGGGCGGCTGAGCGCGGAAAATGTCAAGTTGCCATTTTGTTGCGCCATCTCCCGTTCGTTATCCGTTCACCAGAAACCAGCAACCAGTTCCCTCTCAAGCGCCCCTTCGGGACGCAATCCATTTTTTCGCACCCTAAGGCCCCGAACTCCGGCGGCTGAGGCCGCCTTCGCACGGGGCTACACTCTCAGACGGCCTTTCGGGCCGCTTGCATTGCCGTTCATTTTGGACTGTGGCGGGCGCGGGTTGCGCCGGACTACCAGGGACGAGCTATGCGGATGCAGATAAGTTGCACAAAAACTTGCGCACTTACCCGCAGGAAGCCCCAGGGGGGCGCCGCCGAGCGGGAACTGGAAGTGGGGGGAATCATGGCCGACGAACTTGATCCAGCGGTTCGGCGCAACGAACACGGCAATTACATGGTTGTGACCCGTCCTCATTTCCGAGGTAACGGTTACCTGTCATGTCCCGCTGTCCCCGATCCAGATCCGGCCTGGAATCGGTGGCTTTTCCTCACCGGGATATGACAAATGCATTGTTTTGCGATGGACATGCAGAATCGAGAGACCCGTCCATAATTCAGCCTCCCTACACCAGCGACAAATTCGGCGGCGCGCCGTGGGGGAATCCTTGAGCGTCGGCTGTTGACGAGGGGGCTGGCGTGCTGATTCAGCGGCCACGCCGAGCGGGGGGGCGGAAAAACTGGAAAGGAGACTGCCAGGCGAAAAGGGCCGAATATACGTTGAGTTTTTCAGGGCAAGTTTTTCTGTCAGAATGGCACCTCAAATCAGGTTATCTTCTGAATGCTTAAAAGTGCCGTTTTTTTACTGTGAGGTCAACCTGAGAGGGCAAAAAAAAGAGCCTGCCAGTATGACAGGCTCGAATGGATGAAGAAGAAAATTCAGGTTGCGGGAAACGGATCAGCGGAAAACGGGACATCAATACAACTCGCTTGTTTCCATCTCACGCGACAACTGGTTCACGTCCGGAGTTTGATCCACACTTTTCTCGACACCGACATCAGCTTCGGCGCCTTTGCCCGACGTTGCTGATTGGATGGGAGCTCCCTCGCGGCCCCGTTCGTGGGCTTCCTTGCAGGTGAGGCAAAGCGTGGCGAACGGACGTGCTTTCAGCCTGCGCTTGGCGATCTTTTCACCGCAACGCTGGCAAACTCCATACTCTCCCTCCTTGAGCAGGCGAAGAGCCTCTTCAATCTCGTCAATTTTTGTCGAGTCCGACTCTGCGATCCGGGCGGCCAGATCGTCTATTTCACTCTCTGATGCCATATCCATGAATTCTGTTGGATCATGAGCGGAAACGGATCTGGCGCGTTCCAGTCTATCCTGCAGGGCCTGCAGGAGATCCTGTTCCATCGCAGTGAGCTGGTTTTCTAACCTTTTATTGTATTTTTTCTTTTTAGGGGTCATCTTTAGGCCTCCTTTTTTCTCTTTATCTTGCGCAAAAAACATGCCGAACTGAGCCAGAATGCCAATTCATCCCAATTTTGCAGGTCGAAATGCTATTATTCTGTTTTCGTCGTTAACTCATATTGTTAGTGGTTTGCCAGGCCAAAAAGTTCAAAACAGCCTTTGTTGTCCGTTCCACCAAAAACGCTAAGAACAGTTTTTGGCGGTTCGAGAAGGGGCCGTTGATAATTTCAGCTTTTTTTCAATTAAACGGAGATGCGTGACGAATCCTGCGCAAAAAAGCTGACAATGGAGCGAGATGGGCATGAGAGTTTTTTAGCCGGTCTGTTTCAGGCTTTACCCCCTTTATTTTTCAGGAAGAATAAACCAAAACAGAGTACAGCAGATTCGGTGGCTCCGAAAAAAGATGCCATTCGGAGTTTTTTAATGCTGCATCTGTATAGCTGGTTTCGGACGTCTTTGGACTGTACGAAAACGCAACAGTAAGTTAAAAATTTGCCCATTACCCCGTATATTTGCGGTTTTCCATTGCACGCGCGCCGGCGGACGCCATAATGTAAGCATTAGATGTATTTATTTATCCAAATACGAACCGCTCGCTGGAGAATTTGAATTATGCCCGTGAAAAGCCGACACATGCCTGTCACCC
>JAGXLK010000189.1 GCA_018334735.1 Planctomycetota bacterium
AGCCGAGGCCAAGCAGGTGTTGTTTTTCCCCGGCCAGACAAAAAGAATGGGGGACAGAGAATTGGCCGAATTCTCTCGCATGCAGAGTGAAATCTCGCAATATGGTTCTCCAAAACGGGGATTAAAAAAGGAATGCGATTCGGCAGTGGGTTAACAACAGGAATAGGACACGAACTACATTTCTTTCCACTTCCCCACGGGGTCCGCTTCCGGCCCCGGTCCCTCGTATTTTTCGCCGGTGGTGGCATTAACGCCGCATCGGGGACAGACATTTGCGCCTGGCGGAAGGGGAACACTGCAATTTTCATTGACGCAGACTTTTTGCCCGGGTCGCAAGCTGATCCGCCCGCTATGCCCGGCCCGGCGGAGTCGTTCAACCTGGCCACCCGTGCCACCTTCTTCTTCTTGTTGTTTTTTGCCTTTTTTAAGAACGCGGCTCAGTTGTTTCTCGAGTATCCGCGGCGGAATCCGCAAAACACGTTGTTTGGTCCGTCCCTTTGCGGGTTTTGGCAATACTACCCGACGCCCACAAACTTTACACTTAACCGTTTTGCCCGCTCGATCAGGAGGTTCGACGATGAAACGTCCGCAGGTACACATCGCGGCAATATTCGGGGCAAGCGCCTCGTCAACCATGAGAAATTGGAGTCCCATACGGAGATAACTTCCGCAATGAGGACAGGGGAATATCCTACCCAGTAATTCCGGATCAATTAGCAGCTCTTTGCCGCAGATACATTTAATCCCGATTGCATTATCTTTTGTGGTCTCCTGTGCCATACATCCTCCTGTCATTATTATAGAAGCCCGAATTCGAAAAAGCAACGTTGCGATATCCGGTAAATACCCGATTTGACCCTCCGGAGGCCTTGGGATAAACTCACTGTTCCATCCGGAGTACCGGTCTGGATTCAGCGGGGAATACGGGCGAGTATTATCTGCCCTCCTGAATCCATGTGTTCCACGCGATTTGTCCTCTTTCCCAGCTTATACCGGAGACCAGATGTGCCGTTTATAAATGACCCAGAGCGAATTCATGAACTGCTTGACCGAGAAGTACTGGCCAATGTTGAGCAGCCTGGACAGTATGTCAACGGGGAAATAAACGCTATTCACAAGGCATCTGCCGAGGCGGATATAAATACCGCACTGTGTTTCCCCGATCGATATACGGTAGGTATGTCGCATCTCGGTTATCAGATTCTTTACTCTCTTGTGAATAATCTGGATTGGGCGTGTGCCGAACGAGCGTACACGCCGTGCCTGGATATGCAGGCAGAAATGCGCAAACGGGGTATCCCCCTGTTTACCCTGGAAAGTTTCCGGCCAGTCCGCACATTTGACGTTATAGGATTTACGTTACAGTCTGAGCTGCTTTACTCCAACATTCTTGCCATGTTGGATCTCGCGGGAGTACCCCTGAAAAGCTCGAATCGCCGTGAAACCGATCCCTTCGTCGTCGCAGGGGGCCCGGGAGCACTCAACCCCGAGCCTCTCGCGGATTTTTTCGATATTTTTTTTATCGGGGATGGAGAAGCAAACTTGCCGCCTTTCCTTACTCTGCTCCGTGAATCCAAAGCTGCCGGCAAAAACCGCGATGAGGTCCTTCTGCAGTGTGCCCAGGAAGCTCCGGGGGGGTATGTCCCCGGGCTGTACAATGTTGAATATGAAACAAACGGTTTGGTCAAATCCGTACAACCTTGCAACAAGAATATCCCTGTGAGAGTCCGCACCGCTCGGGTCGATAACCTTGACGATGCTCCTTTCCCTGCCAATCCAGTTGTGCCACTTGTTGATACGGTTCACGACCGAATTACTCTTGAGATTATGCGGGGATGCACTCGAGGCTGCAGGTTCTGTCATGCCGGAATGACCGATCGTCCGACACGATATCGATCATCTAAAAAACTGATCGAGCTTGCCTTCGAATCCTACAGAAATACCGGCTACGAGGAGATATCGCTCGTTTCACTGTCTTCCAGCGATTACTCTGATCTGAAGCCGCTTTTGGAAGAACTGACCGAACATTTCGATCCTTTGAATGTCAGCATATCTCTGCCAAGCCTCCGCGTTTCCGATCAACTCGAACTCTTAGTTGGTCCCCTCAGCAGCGTGCGTAAAGGTGGTCTTACCCTCGCTCCAGAAGCGGCCACGGAAAGATTGCGGCGGATAATTAACAAGGATATTACCGAAGAGGACCTTCTCAGCGGTTTAAAAGCGGCAGGAGAAGAAGGATATCGGCATGCAAAGCTCTACTTTATGATCGGATTGCCGGGTGAGACTGAAGATGACGTGCGCGAAATTGCTGGTCTTTGCCAACGAGCGCTTGGGAATTCGAATACGCCCGGAAATTCCGGATTCCAGAAATTGAACGTTACGATTTCGCCTTTTGTTCCCAAAGCCCACACACCGTTCCAATGGGAACCCATGGCTTCCCTGGCAGAACTGAAACGGAAAACACATATGCCTCAAAATGAAACATCAGATGGTCGAATCCGTTATAAATACCATGATCCCCGACAATCAGTTCTTGAAGCTGTTATCGCCCGCGGGAGCCGCCGGGTGGGGCAGATGATACGTCGAGCGTGGGAGCGCGGAGCGCAGTTCGATGCCTGGGATGAATATTTCCGTTTTGAGCTCTGGGAAAAGACGTTTGCTGAGTTCGGCCTGGATGTACATGCCGATGCAGAAAAAAGTGAACATCCCGATTCGCCTTTTCGGCGTCGAGGAGAAAATGAGGTTTTACCCTGGCATCATATCGATTGCGGCGTTCGAGCTGAATTTCTGCTATCGGAGCTGGAAAAAAGCCGTCAGCAGACATTTACGCCGGATTGCCGAACAGGAGAATGTCAACAGTGTGGAGCGTGTCAAGGCACTGAATCAACCCAATAAATTCCCAATGAGACGAGCAGGGGCTGATGCGCGAGGAAGGATATATTAAGGAAGTTCTTCTGGTTGGCTCTCAGTTATACGGGTTTTTGGGAAGGATTATGCCGGCGCAAACGGCAGCCAGAAGTGCTTTGCAGACGTCCCATATGATAAACGGAAAAACTGCCTGATGCATAACAACAGCCGGAACCACTCCGGCGTAAAGAGCATAGTGAACAGCGCCAAAAAGATATATTATTCCGACCGCTGGCACCATTAAAAAGGTCAAGGGTATCGGTTTTCGAAAACAGGGATATTTATCTGCGACAAAACCGATCAAGGCAGCCGCGGGGATAAATCCCAGTAGATAACCGCCCGTCGGGCCTGCCAGCATCGCAAAACCGCCAGCGAGGCCGTTAAACCAGGGCAATCCAAAAGCACCCGCGGTGACGTAGAACGCCATACTCAAGGCCCCATAGCCTTGCCCCAGAAGAATCCCTGCCAGCAAAACTGCAAAGACCTGACCCGTTACCGGCACGGGTGTGCCCGGGACATGAAACCGAATCTGAGCCAACACTCCGGTCAGCAACGCAACGCCGACCGAAAGACCGAGACGAGCCGGAATTGACAGGGAATTTCGCCAATCAAATGCTTCTGACCGCTTTTCGTCCCAGTAGTCCATAATATGCGTTGCGCTTGCCATCTCGTTGTTATCTCCAAACTTTGCGTTTGCCATCGGCCAGGTTTTACACAGCTGAAGCATAAAGGATAGCGTCTGGTGGTTGTGAATTTCAAGAGTACAGTGGAGAGTTTGCGCTTCTTCTCAAGCGTCGGTAGACTTCAATTTGCGAAATATCCCCCCCTCCGAGATGTTGTCTCGGGCGCATATCATTATGCTTAGTTAAGTAAAAATCCGGCGTTCCGGCCCGAACAGAATAGGAGAACCTCTGGACAGTGGGTTCTGGCGCAATTACCTTTTTCCATGGCGCTAAGTGATTTTTGTTAATAGGCTTACAATTATAGCAAGCAGCCCGCACCGCCAATTAATTGTGCCGCGATAGTGCTTTTCGCGAATTCTCGTCTTTGTTTTGCCCGCCCAAAAAAGCGGAGGCCTTCTTCGCAAGCCTCCGGCAAGACTTGCGAAAGAAGGCCAAATTCCCCCCGACCGTCCCTCGGGCGGGGGAAACCCCTCTCCGCTAAGGCTTTAATGAGATAACCTTTTAAAAACGAGAAAGACCAATTATGCGGTTTTCAGTTCTTACCCCAAACGATACTTAATTTGTCTCTGACAAGTTGAAGGAATGCAAATGGCACGCCAGAAAAAGAAGTTTCCGCTGAGAATATGAAAAATTATATTAAGGACGGGCCTGGGGGAAGCAACAAAGAGCAACGGGCAAAAAAAGATGTCGCGTTATGATACATGTTTCGGGTTTGTACGCTACCGGTTAAACGGATCTCAGCTTTTTGCCAGGATCTTTCAAGCGCTGAGAGTAGCCCCGCCAGGGCGAAATTGCTTCTTTCGGTTTTTAGATCCCTGAGTACACACTGCAAAAAAAACATCCTAGCTTTGCTACGTAAAGCTTATTTGAACAAGATCTTATAATAATTAGTGCTTTAAATTCATGGCATGTTCGGGTTAGAGGTTTACAAACTGCATTTGGAGGCCCGATTGCTTTATGATGCCGACAGTGCCGACAATGTGTTGGTAAGGCACCTCATCGTCACAACTCAGCAGCACCCGCCCTTTTTCGTTGATTTCTGCGAGATAATGCAGTTTGGCCAACAGTGCTGAATCTTCTGGGACAGCCAGATTATTTACGCTTCGCTGGACCTGTTTGTTTTCAGCATCCCATGAGAGATACAGATTGATGGGGGCGAACTCTTCAATCTGATCCGGCGGCTTCGGGCCCGGTCCCGGCCCCGGATGGGACTGCTGGGTTGCGATTGTCCCCTCTGGCTCCGGAATAGCAAGATTGACGATGAAGAAAATGAGCAACAGAAAAACAACATCAATCATAGGTGTCATTTCGATCTTGAGCCCGCTTTTTTCCCGAACATCATTCTGATCCATGATATTTTTCCCCTTTCGCTGTTAAATATTACTCACAAAATAAGGATACCTCAGAATGTGGATTTTCGCCACAATTTTTTTTGCCGATATTTAAAGAAACTTCATCGCGATCGCATTTTTGGCTACCGGAATCAGGTACAAAAAAAGCCGACCACCTCGTGGTGGTCGGCGGAAAACACATTAACAAGCCGATTTTATTATAGTCCTGCAAAACCCATCGGCATTTCAGCTTCTTGGACGAGACTTATGGTTTGAACAAGAGATGCATAGGGGACTTCATCCTGGCATTGCACGACCACTCGTCCTTTTGCGTAAACTTCCTTGAGGTTTTTGAGAGTGCCAAGCAACATTTCGTCGCTGAGCATTGGCTGGCGATTGACAAACCGTTTAACTTCTTCAGTTGTCGGGTTCCATGCCAGCCGAAGGGTAATATCTTCGAATTCTTCCCGTTCTTTTTCTTTCTCTTCGGTAGCGATTTTCCCGGTGCCAACTGCTTTTGGCAGGTTTGTCTCAATAATGCCTTCTTCCTCCGGTATTTCCAGGTTTATGAGGAAGAAAATCAGGAGCAGGAAAACCACGTCGATCATCGGCGTCATTTCCAGCTCGAGTCCTTCATTTTGACTGCTGCTGGCCGTGGCGGCCATTGGGATACCTCCTTACCGAGTACTTTCTGGGCTATATTTATAAGCGGCGAACATAATTTTCGTGAATTGATGCTTATAGATGGCTTTCAAAATTCCCTTTATGTGTTTGTAGGGGACTTTTTTATCGCCTCGGATTATGATAGGTGCTTGCCCGGTTTGTTTTTGCCGTGCTTTTAAAGCGGACGCTTTACGTGAGAGAACATTTTTGAACCCGGCGAGTGATGTCCTCTGGTTATAGATTACTATTGTTCCATCCGTTT
>JAGXLK010000190.1 GCA_018334735.1 Planctomycetota bacterium
GGGAGCGATTAAGACGGACCGATATGACCAGCTCCGGGATGGGATTACCATCGAGGGGACGTATTGGACCCTGGAAGCGGCTATTCCCTGGGCTGAGATCGGTGCTGATCCGCCCGAGCCGGGGTCGACGATACGCGGCGATTTCGGTTATCTGCAGAGCGATGAACATGGCACCCATACCACCGGACGAGTTTACTGGTCCGGCAAGACGCAGAAAGTCGTCTCCGATACACCCTCGGAAGCGCGGTTGCGGCCGGCGCTCTGGGGTCAGTTTGTCGTTACCAAATCCGACGCCCGACTTCATTTTATCGAGCCGGTTGGCACGACGCCACCGAGTGTGCTTGAGGAAGAGGACGATGGGGGTTTTGGCGATGATATTCTGCAGGAACTCGGAGAATGAGAAATCGATGGGTGTGCCGTTCCTATCGTTTTGGAGATCCGATCCGCGAATCTTGAGTGAATGGAGAAGCGAAGAAAATGAAAAACCGTTGGAAATATGTTGGAATGCTGGGCTTCGGGCTGTACCTGTTAATAGCGGTTTTTTGGCCTCTGCAGACGACGGCGGGTCGTCGAGGGCGGACCAATTTCGACAAATGTTTTGGGCTGGACAAAAAAAAGATCCCCAGTGTGAAGATTACGCTGATCGAGAGCAACGCTCCGGGTTGCCTATTCTTCCCCGGCGAAAAACCTGAGCTGACCTATCAGCTGGTCAACAAGACGAACAAGCCAATTAAGACCGAGGGCGCGCTCAAGGTAATCCAGTTCGCCAGCCGAAGCATTGTGGGTGATATATGGAACTCTCGGACAGTCAGGCTGCGCGATGTCAGCGAACATAAGGTAGATGTCGACCTGTCGGCCAAAGGCTGGCAGAATATCGTTTTCAAGCCGACCTTGCCCGAAGAGAAGGGCTGTTACGGACTGGTTCTGGATCTGCGCAAGCAAGGACGCGATTTCATCGGCGCAATGGCGCGCATTTTTGTTCCCGACCCCACCCGCGTTCAGTATCCCAAACAGGCTCTGGACAACATGCGACCGTCCGTCCTCAACCGTCTCGGCGTCAAAGCCATTCGCAAGGGTTGGGGTTACGTTCACAGCAGTCGCGAGGAACTTTACGCCCGACGGATGAAACAACTTGATGAGGAAATGGCGAAGTTCCACGAGAATAAAGTTACGATCGCGTTGGAGTTTGGCGCCGGACGCTACGACGCGCCGATGGACATGTCCTGGCGCCCACATCTGACCGAGGAAGATGTTCTCAAAGGCGGAAAGGGCGACGCGGTCTGGATGCCCAAAGATGATAAGGATTTCGAAGAGTTTGTCTATAAAATTGCGTGCAAATACGGTTGGCCCAAAGGGCCGATTACCGCGTTCATGCTCTGGAATGAGCCGTGGGAAGGTCTGTCGATCTCCGGGTGGGGGGCCGACATGATTCGTTACCGGAAGATTTACAAACATATGGGCAAAGCCACGGCCCGCGCACGGCGTGACGCGGGGGTGGATATTCTGGTGGGCGGCTGCGATTCCTCGTCGAACTCCTGGGACAAACTCTTCCCGGACGGCAGCGATGAGTTCATGCCGTACTACGATTTCTGCTCGATCCACTACCAGGGCATGTCCGCGCCGGTCCTGCATCCGGAATGGATCAATCGCAAGGTTGGCAACGGCCGGGTCCTGATCTGGGATACCGAAAGCTGGGTTGCGAACACCGACGACCGCGTCGCGACGGTGGTGGCCACCAACCGCGCTGCCGGATACGATCGGTCGCTGGGAATCAAATTCGATAAGATTGTCACGCAGCTCTCGCATAACCGAAAAGTTGTGGACCGAATCCATACCCCCGAAGGTACTGTTAAGAATGTCCGTCCGCTCCACGCCTGGCCGGTGGCCCCGTCCCTCAGTGCTGTTCAGCATTTTATCGGCGAGCGCAATTTTCAGGAAATACTGTTCAAAAACGGGCTCCCGTGGGTCTATCTTTTCGACGGACTCAAAGGGAATCGGGATGACGGGACGATTGTTATAACGGGCGATATCGGAACGGCTTTCAACAAACCCGACTGCATGCTTTTCCGCACGGTCCGCAGTGCTTATGAACTCAGGGAAAAGACAAAATTGCGTGAAGAGATGGCGAAATTGCCCGAAGGCTCAAAAGAGCGGGAGGAACTGGCGGAGAAATTGCGCAAGCCCTGGCCCCGGCAGGGGAGCACGATGACGATTAAGGTGAAACCCTACCTCCAGGCCTTCGACTTCTATGGAAATCCTGTGGCCACTGCGGACGGAAAACTGACGATCCCGCTGAACGCCAACGGTTTTTTCCTTCGTGCGGACCCTGAAAAGAAAGGCAGCTATCGTAAGCTCGTGGAGGATATCCGCAACGCTCAGATTAAAGGTCTTGAGCCTCTGGAAATCATTCCCCATGATTTTCTCAAGCCGATCGGAGATGATGCTGGGTTGAAACTCGTTCTCACGAATGTGCTGAATCAACCCGTGCGCGGGAAACTTGATGTCGAAATCTCCGGACTGACAATTCAGGTGCCGGACAGTATCGAATTGTCAGCGCACCAGACCAAAACGTACCGTTTGCCCGTTACTGGGAAAGCGCGGTCGGACAACAGCTATCCTCTGGTGGCTCGTTTCAAAAGCGCGGCGGGGAACGCTGAACATCGCGAAACCCTCCATGTCAACCGTATCGCGAATCGAACCATCAACGTCGACGGAAAACTCGACGATTGGAAAGGCGCACTCCCGCAGACAATTATCTCCAGGGGGAAAGCCCATCGGTCACTGACCGAAGCAGCATGGTTGCCCTTCGAGTCCTTCAAGGCGAAAGACAGCGTGGGTGTGGCAACGGCCTTTCTGGCATACGACGATAAACATTTCTATTTTGGCGCCAAAGTGGCGGACAATACGCCGAGCCCCGGGAGCCTCCGATTCAGCGAGATGGATCCGGACGAATTCTTCTACCCCAAGACGGTCTACACGATCAAGAAAGACAAATACGGCGTTCCCGTCTCCCGCACGAAGCACACCTGGCCTGATGGGGTACGGCGGTTTACGTACCGGAAATGGCCGGTTCTTTTCGGGCACGGCTGGGACCACATTCAGATCTCGTTCAATGCGATTCCCATCGGCGAAGATGGCTGGTTGTCCCACCTACCGGGTCGGATGCCGGGTTTTATCCGATATAAGTGTACCGATTACGAGTACTGCCTGGTGCATGTCGCGCCCAAGTACGGAGGCGGCACGGAGGTTTTCCGGGCGATGATACCGGGTATGCCGCGGAAGCATTTCTACCCGCGCCAGACCAAACATCCTCTGGAAGGCGAGGTAAAGAATGCCAGATTGATCACACGCTATGAGGAAAACACCCGGATCACAGAAGTTGCGATCCCGTGGGAGGAGATTCCTCACGTGAAAAAACAACTCGATTCAGGCAAGACGGTGAAGTTCAGCTATCGGGTTAACCACGGCGGCCGAGTGCCGACCATGGAACTCGCCCAGCAGCGGAGCGTATCGAAGATTAATGATCACGCTTTCCACCCGGACTGGAGAACTCACTGGGCGAACGAGCTTGAATTTTCGTTTGAGAAGTAGGATGGAGATTAACCCATGAAACGATATCTGGGAGTTCTGGTAGCGACGTGCCTTTTCTTTGCCGTTAATCTTCACGCCGGATCCGGTTCTTCTAATGAAGCTTTCCTCAGGGCCTACCGGGCGGGCTACAAAAAGCTGGAAGCAAAGCAGTACGAAGCTGCCTTAAAAGATTTCCAGGAAGCCGTGAGTCTGGCGAAGCACAACCATGAATCCGGTCCCGCCCACGTCCGTGTGGCGCAGTGCCTGCAGGCTCAAAAGAAATGGTCAGCGGCTGCCGCGAGTTACAAGAAAGTCCTCGGGCTCCCCATCCACGGCAGACATGAAAAGGACCTCCGCCACCAACCCCACATCCGAGAAAGCATCGAGCAACTGACACAAATCTACGCTAAGAGGCTGAAACAGTTCGACAAGGCCGAGGCGGTTCTAAAAAAGATGACGACGTATGACGGCGTTCATCCTCACCATTATGCCGGGTCCGTGGCACGACTCGCATCCGACTGCGCCCGGGAGGGCCAGCACGAGCGGGCCGCGAAAATTATGGGTCAAGCGCTGGAAATTGAGGGGCTGAACGACGCCTGGCGCGCGCGTCTGCTTGTCGAGCAGGCCAAAGTGTATGCCAGAGGCAAGGATTTCGAGCGGGCGATCGCCTCCTGCAATCAGGCCCTTGCGCAAGATGGAGCGCCGGCTCACCGGAAAATACGCGCACTCAAATACCGCGCTGAACTTTTTGAGCGCTATCTGAAAGAACCACAGGAAGCCATTGCGACCTACAAGAAAATCATGGCGATGCCGAAAGCGAGCGGACACTATAAAGCCGACGCAGCCAAACATATCGCCGAGATATATCGCCAGCAGAAGCAGTATGTCAGAGCGCTGGCTGCCATAGACAAAGGCCTTGCTCTTGAAAAAATAAACGGTGACAGACGATGTGAGTTACTGACGCGGAAAGGATGGCTGATGCTGGCAGCGGGGAAACCAGAGGATGCCGTCTCGATTTATCAGAAAGCTATCAAGGTCAGTGACGCCTCGACCCCTCGCAGGGCGGAGGCGTGGAAAAGGCTGGGCGAACTTCAGGAACGGCACCTGAAACAGCCCGAGGCCGCGCTGAAATCCTACCGTCAGATCGACCAGCTTCCGGGGATCCATCCCAACCGGAAAGCGGACGCTCTCCGGAGGATTTCTGACGTCTATCGCCGGCTGAAGCGGACCGACGAGGCCCTGGCGGCCTGCCGGGCCATGCTTGATATCAAAAAGGTCCACGTCAACTACAAATATGAAGCTCTGAAACGAATCGCTGAAATCAATGATCGCGAATGGCAGCAACCCGAAGCAGCCGTGAAGAATCTCAAGAACATACTCGCGCTTCCCGACCTGCATGAGAGGCGCAAAGCCGACGCTCGATGGCGATTGGCCAATACCTACCTGAACCTGAAGAAGAGGGATGCCGCAAGACGAGTCCTTAAGGATCTGCTTGCAATGGAGAAACTCCATCCTCATATGAAGAAAAAAGCGGAGAAAAAACTGAAAGATCTGTCCAGATAATCCGGTTCAGCATGCTTGTGACGGGGGGATGATGCACAATCGACGATATTCTCTCAGTGAGTCGGGTTGCACCGGCGGGGATAACCGGTAGAATGGCTTGTGGCATAGGTACCTTTTTTCTCGGTTTTGGCTTTCTGTCTGCAACAAACAGACAAAAACCGGGGGAAAGGTATCGTATTATTTTTCAGTCCGCCACAGGCAAGTCAAAACCTACCCCCCACCGCCCATCCCCTGCCTTACAAACGACTTATGGGACAATCATCCATCTGATCTACCCTCAAGAGATCAGGAGTTCTGGGGCTGGAGTGATTTTGAAGGGAGACGAGATTGCTTTTTCCGTTTCGACGGAAACGCAATGGTCGGGAAGGGGCCCCTGCGTCATTGCGAGGGACCTCGAAAACGCGGTCCCGCAGCAATCTCGGCATTTTTGCCTGTAAAATAGAGGTATTGTATAATTGAAAGTGGCGACAATATGGAACAACTTGATGTGGCATCGGCCCATAGCGCCCTGGGTTCGCCCAACATGCTCGGTCTGACTCTCCATTCGGGACGTTTCAATTATCTGTTCACGGATGGCCATGTCGGAACTCTGGATCCGGACGATACAATAGGGACCGGAACTCAAAAAGCGCCTCTGGGGACGTGGACGATGGAGACGAATGACTGACGGGATT
>JAGXLK010000191.1 GCA_018334735.1 Planctomycetota bacterium
GGACGGAACTGAATAGAATCATCGTAGGTAATGGAATCGTGTTCGTAAAAACGATAACCAACGATGCGTGGGGCCGGGCGCGCAAGGCCCTGATCGTCGTGCGTATAAAAAGGTAGCCCCTCGTAGAGATGCGAATCGACGGGATGGATATTGCCACCGTATCCAGCTCCAAAACAGTCTTCGCCGCCGATACCGCGTATGTAAGCGGGGTGTTTACCTTCGCCATCAATATAGATGTTGTCTCCGCCTCCGTGGCTCCAGCGGTCGGTATCGTCGAGCAACCGAACGCCATAGACGAATCCCAGGAGTCGGCCCGGTCCGTCGGCGTCGAGAATCAGAAAATCTCGCCCATAGGACTCTGCGGGCATTTCGCGTCGCCACCGCGCGCAGAACCGGCGTTCTTCTGGCATGGTCTGATCGGGAAATCGGTGCCAGTTTACCTGGAGGTAGGCCGCGGTCCCGCCGGGACCAGCTTCGATCTCGACCTTCGCGGAGCGCGCGAATGGCATGGGAAAATAACAGTTATAGCCGTTCCACGCTTTGACCGATAGGTATTTGCTATCGATATCGTAATAACCCTCCCCGTGCATGACCCCGAAAAAATCTCCCGCCGGGGCCTCGATATGCGGCGTTTCTTGACCATCGAAATAAACGCGCAGGATGGCTTTTCGCCCCGGGGCCTCCGTGTGATGAGGGTGGTCAAGGACAAGAAATATATGCCGGATACAACCTGGACCTTCCAGTTGAGCCAATGTCTTTGATGCACCACCTTCAATGTGGGTTACTTTGCTCACGCGATCCGGCACATGATTTCTGGGTAAATTGAGATCCATAATTCCCCTTCAGGAAGATACCGGAGATAGCATTCTCTGGTAGGAAAGAAGATAATAATGGAGGTCTGCTCATCAGTTTGCAGATATTAGTTCTATTGAAGGCAAGAATCAAGTTTTCTAGTTCGTTTTACACGGTAGAATTTTCAGCTTTGCGGCCAAAACGACGAGGTAGCTGGGGCACTGCGTATCTTGCGAGGATCTGAAACCGGCTAACCTATCATTGAAAGGGTTCTGCCATTGATAGACGACCGGGTCATCTCGTCGTTTGATCGCTGGACGGGAAATTCTTTGTTGTGCCCGGTCGGCTTGCAGAGGCGACCGCTTGGCGGTAATTTGGGCTGGCGTGAACGAAATTAGAAATGTCTATTGTGAAGGAGACCTGCCATGTCCGACGAGGAACGCACGCGATGGTTTGAGGACGCCCGGTTCGGGATGTTTATGCACTGGGGATTGTACACGCTGCTGGGGCGTAACGAATGGGCATTCAATATGGAATGGTATACCGTTGACGAGTATGCCGAGCTTCTCGATGATTTCAATCCGACAGAATACGATCCCCGCCGCTGGGCCGAAGTGGCAAGGCTCGGCGGAATGAAATACATGGTGCTGACCTCGCGGCATCACGATGGGTTCTGCCTGTTCGACAGCGACGTGAGCGATTTCACAGCCGCGGAGGCTGCGATCGGGCGCGACCTTTTCGCGGAATACGCTGAAGCGTGCCGGGAAGCTGGTCTCAAGGTGGGTGTCTATTACTCGCTGGTCGATTGGCGTTTCAAGGGCGCCTGGGATGCCCAAAAGTATCCGGAATCGGCGAAAGCGATGGTCCAGCAGGCACACGACCAGGTGCGAGAAATTCTGTCGAATTATGGCAATATCGATTTGCTCTGGTACGACGGAGGCAGCTCGCCGGAAGGGATTTCAACGGCGGAATTCTGGCGGTCCGAAGAATTGAACGCGATGGCCCGTGAACTTCAGCCCCACCTGATAATCAACAACCGTTCGGGACTTCCTGAAGATTTCGGGACGCCCGAAAGGAAAATCGAACCGGTCAAGGATCGAATGTGGGAGAGTTGTATGACCATCGATCCGTTGAGCTGGAGTCATGTGCCGTTCAGCCCGGCCCGCCAGACGATCGGTCAGATCGTGCATGATCTTGTCAGTTGCGCGGCCGGCGGGGGGAACTTGCTTTTGAATACAGGTCCGCGGCCGGATGGAACTCTCCACCCGCCCGAAGCAGAGAAAATTCTTGCTGCCGGCCGATGGTTGAAACGCCATTCCGAAGCGATCTACGGCTCACGACCGAGCAACCTGAACGATGCTCGGTTCGGTCCGGCCGGACCGATTGGAACGTGGGTTGGGTCCGATGATCCCACAGTGCACTATCATGCCACGCGGGGTTGGTGTGGAAGCGAATATTATATGCCGCGTCTGGAGGGAGAAATCGAATCGGTTAGCTGTCTGACAACCGGTAAGGATGTGGAGTTTGAGCGTGGGAAATACGGCCGGGTAACTCTTAAAAACCTGCTCAATGTTCCTCCCGATCCCTATTCGGTTATTTTCCGGTTTGATTTTTCCGAGGAACCTGATGTGATGGATATGCCCCCGAAAGCGCAGTTCATTGAGAGCAAAATGTAGACTACGCGCACCCGTCACGTATGATCCGGGCGCGACGGTCCTATGACTGTGGTCTTGTATACCACTGCCGCGCGATTGATCTGAACCGGGACGGATTGGACGAGGTGGCGGTTATAACTCGCGACGATCTTTGGGTTTTTGGGAGCCCTGAGGCAGAGGCCATCGGCTGAACAATTGAGGGGCCTATTAGCCCTATAAGTCCTACAATGCGTATAGGCTGGTTTCAGCTGTCCGATTGTCAGGCACATCAAAGCGGATACCAGAAGCACTTTGATTTTCCACTTGCTATTCTGCGGGAAGAATGTACACTACAGACACGATCGAACACAATCGAACATTTTCTCGGTGTAAACTGGAGTCAGGTGTGTGGCGATGACGGCGGCCAGGCGGAAACAACGAATACTCGAAATGACCGGACAGGGGCAGGAGTGCAGTGTCCATGAACTGGCCGATCAGTTTGATGTGAGCGAGATGACAGTCCGGCGAGACCTGGCGGATCTGGCCGATCAAGGACGGATCGTCCGCACGCACGGAGGGGCGGCTCCAGCCAGTGGTGTAATGTTCGAATTTCGGTTTCTGAACCGGGTTCATGAAAACCGATCCGAAAAAGACGAAATAGCCCGCGTCGCCGGCGAAATGGTAAACGATGGAGATACGGTGATTCTTGATTCCGGCACCACTACTCTGATCCTGTCGGAAACTCTGAGAGCAAAGAAAAACCTCAGCATCGTCACCACTTCACTGCCGGTCGCCTCCAAGCTCCAGTACTGTGACAATATAGACGTCGTGCTGCTCGGGGGACGCCTGCGCCATGACGTGCCCGATCTGATGGGCGCTCTGACACTTCGCAATCTGCAGGAAGTCCGCGCGGATACGGCGTTTATCGGAGCGGATGCCATCGACGAAGATGGTGTGGTGTATAACAAATCGATTGAACTCGCACATCTCTTACAAACGATGTCCGAAGCGGCAGAACAGGTGTATATTGTTGCCGATAGTTCGAAACTGCACGGAACCGCGCTCGCTAAAATTGGAACCTTGACGGAATGGTCAGGACTGATTACAGATAATTCAGCGAGCGAGAAAATGCTCCAGAGACTGCGCAAAAACGGCGTTGATCTTTTTCTGGAATAGTACACTCTGAGGAGAAAACAGGATGTCTGACGAAAGTAGCTGGGGTCATGTTGACCTGACGGAAGTGCCGAACATAAAAGTGGAGCCGCCGGGACCGAAATCGAAAGAGTGGGGCGACAGATGCACGAAGTACTTCAAAGGCCTGAGCAGTCAGGTCAAGCTCTTCCCTGTGACATTTGAATCCGGCCAAGGTTGCGTGCTTGAGGACATTGACGGCAATCGATACATCGATTTTTCCTCGGGGATCTACGTGACAACTCTCGGACACTGTCATCCGAAGGTAACGGAAGCGTTGCAGAAAGCAGCCGGGAATCTGCAGAATTGTCACGATTTCCCCACGCGACAGAAAACGTATCTGGTGGAGAAACTGGCCGACGTCCTGCCGGGGGATCTGGCCGGGTTTCAATTCTACGACAGCGGCACCACGGCCGTTGAGGCCGGAGAACGGGTGATGCGGGCGGCCTCGGGACAACATGAGCTGATCTCGTGTTTCTACGACTTTCACGGAAAAACATACGGGGGAGTTTCCCTCGGGCAGATTCGTTCTTCGGTGTATGGCCCGACGCGCGCACCCGGCTTCCACATGGTACCGCGGCCGAATCCTTACCGGCCCCACTGGACAAAACCGGATGGGTCAATCGATACTGATCGCTATATTGAATTCTACGCGGAGTATCTGGATCGAGGCACGGCGCATCAGGTGGCCGGGTTTGTGCTCGAACCAATCCAGGGGTGGGGAGGGTCGGTCATGCCCCCGGATGACTTCTTCCCGAAGCTCAAAAAATTGTGCGATGATGAAGGTATACTTCTCATGACGGACGAAGTGCTGACCGGTTGGGGACGGACGGGGAAGTGGCTCTGTACCGAACACTGGGACGTCGTGCCGGATGTTGTTTCGATCGGAAAAGGTTTTGGGAACGGGTTCCCCGTTACCTGCGTTGCGGTAAGGGAGAAACACAAGGAATCATTCGAAGACATATCGGCATCGAGCAGTTACGGAGGCAATCCGATGGCGTGCGCGACAGCGCTGGCCTGTATCGAAGTCATCGAAGAGGAAAATCTCCTCGAACGGTCACAGCACCTGGGCGAGCTGGCGCAGGAACGGATGGAGAAGATGAAAAAGGAACATTCAATCGTCGGCGATGTGCGCGCGAAAGGTTGCCTGATGGGCATTGAGCTCGTCCGGGATACTGAAACCAAAGAACCTTTCGATGAAGCCGGCAAATTCGTCTATCAGACTGCGTTCCGCAAAGGACTTGCCTGGATTCCGGCCGGTCATATCCTGCGAATGAGCCCGCCGATCGTAATGGAAGATGACGCGTTGCTGCGCGGGCTGGATATCATCGACGAATCGATCGGCGAAGCGGAGAAAGAGCTCACGTAAAGCGTTTGCGTTTCTGCCCATTGAGAATCATTCATGGAGGGAACACATTTGGTCGAGGGATACCGCGAAGATTTTCTGCGGATGGCTCGGAAGCTGTTACACGCCATCCGGTCAAAACCCGCGAAGACCTTGAGATATTCCTGCGTATCCTGGAGCGGAGCGAGCTGCATCCGGCAAATATCGAAGAATATCCCGGGCGTCTGGATCTCTGGGCTAAATACGATGGGATTCCAGCTCTTGGAATGCCGCGGAGTCCTCTGTCAGTAGTCTGTCCCCAAATCGGAGGGGTTTCACCCACGCTGAAGCGAAATTCCGGTGGAATTGCAAAAGTTGTTGCATGATGTACAAAAACAACACTATCTGAAACGCAGGGTTCGGTGAATGGAGCCGGCAATGGACGAGTTAGAAAAAGGTCTCGAGATCTCAGTGGATGGGACGCTGAAAAGAGATGCGCTACAGCGTTTCCGCGAGCAGATCGATCGCTGGGATATTCCCATGCCACCGGTCGAACCGCTGGTTCTGGATTTCGGGCTCGGAAAGTTCCGGGAAACGGGATTGATTGAATACTGGATCGCCAACGAGACCGAAGCGGGATATTGCGGGAAATATCTGTTCGTCTTCGATGGCCAGACGTGCCCCATGCATCGTCACAAACACAAACGCGAGACGTTTTTTGTTGTGAAAGGGCGTTTGCACGTTGAGCTTGACGGAAACGAACACGATCTGGCCGCGGGCGAAGTGCTGACAGTGCGTGAGGAACAAAAACACACTTTCACGGGAATCGGCCCGTGTCTGCTGCTTGAGCTTTCC
>JAGXLK010000192.1 GCA_018334735.1 Planctomycetota bacterium
GGGTAAGTTTCTCGCCGATCCGGCGCGGGAATTAAAAGACCTGCACCCCGGATTCTTCCAGATCACAAACGGCACACTCGATCTCGGTTCGCTCAGCGGACCTGGACTGGGCTACAAAATAGCTGAATCATACGATTGAGGTTGAAAACCTTCCAGGCCGAAGCAAGAACACGAAACTTTCAAAGCCCCCAGCCCACCGCAATCCCCCCAACTTGAACGCCCTCGCATTCGGCGTCAGCTTCAGTCAATTTCAAATGGAGTTCCTCCCCGCCGAATGCCGCTCGATCGATCACTCCTTCTGGACCGAGAGTCATAAGGAAAAGGGGCGACCCCGTCCCGGGAGGCTTTTTGACGCACAGTTCGGCCGGAACATCCGAGCGGTTGGTATAAGAACGCACCACCAGCGTTTTGCTCTGTTCGGCACTCCATTCCTCAGGCGCGAAAATTCTCAATAAATACGACGGATCGCTGGCGGGAAGCCGAAATGTTTGTTCGCCAACCTGCTCCATTTCAGCCGGATGATGAATCCACCATTCGCTCGACGCCGTGGAATCGGTAACAGACCTATCGACAAATACAAACAAATGAGGCTTGATAAAAAGCACGTCTCGCTGCAAGATTTTGAGGCCCGTAGTTTCCGGATAAGCCGGCGCAAGGTTACAGCTCACCCGGCAGTACGAAGGCACATCCATAAAATCCTGGATCTCGCCATAACCACCGTCCGGGGGCAAAGTCGACCAAACCCTCCCATCTGAAAACTGACCGTGACCGTTAATGGTCAAAGTATTGTGGTGTTTGGTCAGCTTTTTGTATGTTCCCCCCGGGGTAACAACCACAGGTTGTCCGCCATGGTGAAGCACAAACGAGCCCGCGTCCGGCTCATAGTGCGCGCAGTCGTAACGAGTCATTTTGTGAAAAACGCTATGCCCGCCCGGCGGCCCGCAATGCAGTCTGAACCACGGTCCCCCATCGAACCAGCCGGAACGCATCGTCACAATCCCTCCGTCGGGAAAATACTGACACGCCGGGAAACCATGGTTCGTCTCTCGCCGTCCACCCGTATACCAGAGCGCGAGCACTGCGTTTCTCGCAAGTTTCTCCGGAGATGACCGTTCCACCCGCCGGTCTATCTGGTGGCGAAGGTATGCTCCCCCGACAGATGCTTCGCCGGATAGCAAAGCGTGCAGGGCGGTATTAAAAGACGGCCCTTTTGGCCCGCCCGACGTCGCCATCACGTACGCGGGAAAACACCGAAATTGCGGGTGGTCAAACAGATTAATTCCGGTGGCGACTTTCAAAGCTTCCGTGTAACGGACGATAAACTGCATCCCGTAACGATCTGTCAGAGGCGGCGTCGAGCCATCTGAGGCATATCGTTCGTAAACCTTTTGATAAAGACTTCTTACCCAAACCGCCCACTTCTTCGCTTCCGGGTCTTCTCTCATGAAAAGCAGGCCGGCAACGCCCAGACCGAGGCTGGCCGCGTGCATGTGATTCTGCGCAAATCCGACCGGCCAGTAGTCGCGCTGCAGAACACTGAACAAGTACAGCTTTCGCGCCCTCTCGAAAATCGTTTCCCGCAACCGACTTAACCGGTCGGTCTCCAGCAAACCGTGAAGCCAGTCGTAGGTTATCACCAGGGCATAAAGGTTCAGGCCGGTGCTCATATCGTTTTCGTGCCCCATCTCGTGAGGATTGGGACAGTGGCCCCAGTACGGCAGATCCATAAGAAGTTCCGCGCCCCGATAGGTGGCAGCCGCTCGTTTCTCATCCTCTTTGATAACAGCAGCCAGTGCCGCAGTCTCGATCTGCTTAAAGAAACCTCTTTGGCCTGTCTGTTCAGTGGCGGGCAGAGGATCGGCACCACAAATAGCGTCGATGACCTTCTTGTGGTTCCCCTCGGACAGCGATTGCAGTTCGGAAAGACGCTCCGGCGTCAGGAGAATTTGCGGATGTCCCTCTCGCCCGTTCACCATTTCCCGCATATCCGGGCCGGGAGATCTCTCGTCCGGGCCAAAGCAGACATCGACGATGTCTTTCAACTTTATTTCCGATTCCGTTTCGGGAAAGCAAAACGCGATTTCGTGGTTGCCGTCATGCTCAATCTCGACACCGGTGGAAAAACGGTATCGCCCCGCGGGCAAATCATCGAGCCCCGGCAGATCGGCCCACGTGCGCCCGAGAAATTCCCCATCGAGCCGCACCGCCATCCACGGGACAACCATATGCTCGCATGCCTGATCCCAGGGCCCTGTTGTTTCCGAGGCCGATGGCAGATTTTGCAATGGTTCGTTCTCCATCTGCCGTAATTTCTCAATCGATAGAAAAAGCCTGTCCGTTGGGAGCCCCTCGCGGCTTGTCATATCGATTCGGTAAATGCCCGGATTGATCCGCCCGGTCAGCTTGAGGCACCGCCCGGAAACTGAGAGTTTCAGTTCGGTGACCGACGGTTGCACTTGGAGTTCAGGCGACATGTGATTCCAGAATCATATTGCTGTCTGAAAATTGGTTTTGTCGATTGTGACGCAACGACGAGATTGCTTCGCTGTGCTTGCAATGACAGAGAATGCTATTAACCCGCTTTTCTCAAGCGGCGCCAGTGCTGCAGCTGCGCGAAAGCCAAGCGCAGGAGTATTTTCATACTTCAAGTGCAGGCTGACAAAGCAGATGCAGTGCTGGCGTCGCTCCCGGAGGGCGAACCGCTGTTTTTAGACTCGAATTACAGACTGTGTACTGAGATCAGATGCGAAATATAGTGCAAAGTCTTTTTGGGATGTCGTTTATAATAATTATCTCTTTAGGTTCGTGAAAAATGCGGGTGAAGACGTCATTGCGAGGCCCCCGCCGTTTGAGCGACGCGGCAATCTCGCTCTTCTACCCATGAAATGAACTGTCATGAACCGTATAGCGGGAAAAACGGCCTGAAAAGATTCCTGAGAAAATCAGTTTGGCTCGTTCATCAGCCGGATTCCGGTCCTTTGAAACCCGGCGTGGGTGGTTGGTTTGGGATGTAGGCACCGCAATTCCGGGCCTCTTTGCGGAAATTCTGACGCATCGGTGAATAGACATTGCGGGCGTACATATTACTCACTTGTCCCCCGGGAGGCACGATCTCGTCGACAGCGTCCAGTTCTTCCTGGGTGAGCTCGATTTCGCACGCTTCAATGCCCTCCTGGATATATTTGAGCTTTCGGGCGCCGAGAATAGGAGCCGTAATGCCCGGTTGCTGCATAACCCACGCAAGGCTGAACTGAGGAACACTTACGGAACGAGCGGCAGCGAGTGGACGCAGTTTTTCGACGGCTTTGACAGCCTCTTCGGTAAAACGGTCGTCCGAACCCGGCTCCTTACCGGCCAGGCGACTGCCCTCGGGGGCTCCTTTGCCGGGACGGTATTTTCCGGAAAGGATGCCTCCCGCAAGAGGGCTAAACACCGTGATACCAATCCCGTGCCGGATGGCCGTCCAGGTCAGCTCGTTCTCCAGAGTTCGATCGAGAATGTTGTATACGCTTTGCTCGTTGGCAAACCGGACAAGTCCGCGGTATTTGCTGATCGTTACGGCCTCCGCTAACAATGCAGCAGGGTGTTTGGAAGTCCCAACGTAGCGGACCTTGCCCTGCTTGACCAGCATATCAAACGCACCGAGCAATTCCTCCAGGGGTGTATTCAGGTCAACGACATGCAGCAAATAGAGGTCGATATAATCCGTCTGCAGACGTCTGAGACTTGCCTCGCACGCCTCAATAATATGCTTGCGGCTGGCCCCGTAATCGTTGGCTCCCTCGCCCATATACCACCCGAATTTGGTCGTCAGAACGACCTCGTCACGCAGATTCTCTTCAGCGAGGACACGGCCGACAACCTCCTCTGATTCTCCGTAACAGTCCGCGGTATCGACGAAATTGACCCCTCCATCGATCGCTTCGTGCACGATTTCTTTTGCGTTCTCATAATTTTCCGACACAAAACCTCTCATGGTGCCGAGACACAATTTTGAAACTCTCAGGCCCGTTTCACCCAACTGTCTGTATTCCATCAAAATCCTTCTTTCATACTGTTTTTAACATTGTCCATGATTTTTCATGGTCGTAAAGGGTGGCCCGCCTGTTCGCGCATTTCACTGTAACCTTCCGCCACACGCCGGGCCAATTTGCGCACGCGGCTGATGTATTTGGTTCTTTCGGCCACACTGATCGCTCCACGCGCATCCAGAACATTAAAAATGTGAGAACACTTCAGCACATAATCGCACGCGGGCAGCACTGCATTTTGATCCAGGCACCGCAGACATTCTTCCTCGCAGGTCTCGAACCAATCATGATGGGCCTGGATGCCAGCGGCTTCGAAATGGTATCGGGAAAATTGGACTTCCGCATCCCGTCTCAATTGCCCGTAGGTTATACGCGGGGCCCACTCCAGATCGAACACATTCTCTTTTTTCTGGATGAACATAGAAATCCGCTCAAGACCGTAAGTCAGCTCCACGCAGACCGGATCGAGATCGATCCCGCCGACCCGCTGGAAATACGTAAACTGCGTAATCTCCATCCCGTCGAGCCATACCTCCCAGCCGAGTCCCGTCGCACCGAGCGTCGGCGATTCCCAGTCGTCCTCGACGAAACGCACGTCGTGCTCGACAAGGTCAATTCCGAGGGCTTCGAGGCTTTCCAGGTAGATGTCCTGGGAATCTTCAGGGGCCGGTTTGAGAATGACCTGGAACTGATAGAACTCACCGAGCCGGTTGGGATTTTCCCCGTACCGAGCATCGGCGGGACGCCGACTCGGTTCGACGTACGCCACCCGCCATGGCTCGGGACCCAGCGCGCGGAGAAACGTCGCCGGATTGAAAGTCCCCGCTCCCACTTCGATGTCATAGGGCTGCTCCAGAACACAGCCGCGGTCAGTCCAGTATGTCTGGAGTTTAAGGATGAGTTCCTGAAAATTCACACGTCTCTCCGATGGGAAAACGGATTACATTGAAAAGAAAACCCGGCTGGAAAGCCGTTCGCCCGATGTGGCAGGCAATATGGTATCAGGGCTGCCTGGGCGCTGCAAACCACTGGGAGGAATTTGCGCTATGCCTCTCTGCGGATGCTGGTCGTTTGTGCTGCGGGGCCCGCAGGCTTCTGTACCGCGTTCTGAACTCCAGCCTCCGGCCGAAGTCCAGTCCGCTCGCTGGTCCGGGCCCTCCTCGGCCAGAGATGTTGTTATCCGTTTTGCGTCGACAACCGTTTTTGAACCATATTCGGACAAAGTGATAAATATCAGCGGGGGTGACAGCCACCTTGCCGGCGCTCCGGCGCCGGCTCTGGAGTGCGGTGCGCAGTTCGGCAACGCCGAACGAAGCACCGCTTTTCTTTTGTTATTCTCTGGAGCGGGCGGGAATCCAGAACGCGATGCGGCAATCCGCGGCTCGCGCCGCGGTCCACAGGCTGGAGAGCCTGTGCTACAGGGGTTTCTTAACTTTCTCTCTGTGTTTTCTACCGTTCCGACTCAAGTCCATTTTCGCCCGCCGGTGGCGGTCTACGCGCATTGTCAGGAGCTGCACCGGGAAGAGACATAAGGGACAAAAGGGACTCGGGGCTTCGGACACCGCCCCTGACATCAGACCGACACAGGCTGGACTTCGGCCGCGAGCTGAATTTCCCCCCTCCGCGGCGCGATATTATCTAGCCCGAATTTTACGGATAATGGGAAGCCATTCTTGCCAAATCAGGGTAGAATCTTTATTGAAGACCGTTCATAGCCCTTCTCAGCCAAAAATCCGGGCTAAAAAAACGGCGCATAAATCTGACA
>JAGXLK010000193.1 GCA_018334735.1 Planctomycetota bacterium
AGGGATAAATGATTTCACGGAGCGTGATGCCCATCGGCACCTCCACAAGACCTGTATTCTTCACTTTACCGACAAGACTGAATACTTTCGTGCCTTTTGAATTCTCCGATCCAATCGAGCTGAACCAATCCGGACCTTTCTCAATAATCGCCGGGACATTCGTCCATGTTTCAACATTATTCAGGGTAGTCGGGCGATTCCAGAGACCTTGTTCCGACGTATGAATATGTTTGGCGTGGGGTTCCCCAACTTTGCCTTCCAGTGATTCCATCAATGCCGAAGACTCTCCGCAGACAAAAGCTCCTCCTCCACGTGCAATCTTTATATCAAAAGTATGCCCGCTCCCCAGAATGTCTTCACCAAGCAACCCCAGTTCCCGGGCCTGCTCGATCGCCCGACTGAGCGTGCGGACAGCAAGCGGGTATTCCATCCGAACGTAAATGTAACCTTCCCGAGCCCCAATCCCGTAGGACCCGATGATCATGCCTTCCAGGACAGCGTGCGGATTTGCTTCCATAATCGAGCGGTCCATAAAGGCGCCGGGATCCCCTTCATCGCCGTTGCAACAAACATATTTGACGTCGCCTTCCGCCTCCCGGCAGGATGCCCACTTAATCCCGGTGGGGAAACCACCTCCACCTCGCCCCCGCAGACCGCTGTCGGTAACTTCCTTGACGACTTCCTCGGGAGTCATCTCGCAGAGCGCTTTCCCGAGCGCCTGATACCCACCCTCCCGGATATACGCATCGATATCCATGGGGTCGATAAGGCCATTCAGTTTCAGTGCGATTCTTTCTTGCCGGCTGTAAAAGGGAACTTCTTCTTCCTTGACCACAGTTCCGTCGTCGGTTTCATAAAGCAGGCGTTCGACGAGTTCTCCCCCTTTAACGGTTTTTTCCATAATTTCGTGTGCGTGTTCGGCCTGCACGCGCTTATAAAAAATCCCTTCGGGTCGGATGACCACAAGTGGTCCCAGTTCACACAAACCATGACAGCCCGTTCCCATAATTTCGACTTCGTCTTCAAGATCCAGCTCTTCAGCCGCTTTCTTGAGTTCTTTGAAAACCTCTTTACTCCCACTTGCCGTACATCCACTCCCCAGGCACACGCTGACAATGGTTCGGTTCCCGAGTTCTTTTTTCAAAGCTTGGGCCCGCTTCTGGAGCATCTCGGGATTTTGCAATTTTTCCATAGTGTCTGTTACCACGTGACACCTTCCCAGGCGATCAGGCTCAGAAGCCTCACCGCCCATAAATCCTAATCGTATTGCGATAATATGTCTGGTATTTGATCGGGGGACAAAAGACCGTGCGTATTCTCGTCGATCATGATCACGGGAGCCAATCCGCAACATCCGAGACATCGGACGCTTTTAATGGTAAATTTCATGTCTTCCGTCGTATTTTGACCTTCCTGGAGTTCCAGATCTCGCCGAATCGTTTCCATGATCCGGGGGGCACCGCGCACATGGCACGCAGTTCCCATGCAGACTGATATCAGGTGTTCGCCCCGGGGTTCCAGGCTGAAAGCCGCGTAAAACGTCGCAACCCGTAAAACTTCTGAAAGCGGGATACCCAGTCGCTCGGCAACTCGTTCCAACGCGGGACGGGGCAAATAATCAAACGCCTCCTGAACATCCTGGAGAATATAGATCAGCGAATGCCTTTCAACACCATATTCGTCCAGGAATTCGTCGGCTTTTTCGATAGCATTTTCGGCTTCAGCGACCGGCATAAGACTTTCTCCCGCGGACTCAGTTTTCAACAGTCGCTTTTTCTTGCTCTTCAGCAGCCCGAACCGCCTGACCGGCGGCTTTGAGTTGCCTTTCTTTCACGAGCTGATCCAGATCCACAACTTTGCGGCAATGGGTCGGGCATGCCGTCACACACCGGGGATCTTCGCCTTCTTCAATGATTCCCTCGCAGAGGTCGCATTTGATGATTCGCTTTTCCTCTGTACTCCAGGCAACGGCCCCGAAAGGACAGGCCACGATACACGCATGACAACCAATGCATTTTTCCGGAGCTGTCAGGGTTTTGCCTGTTTCTTCATCTTTGTATAGTGCGCCCGAAGGACAAACCGCCACGCACGGTGCGTCCTCGCAATGCTGGCACTGAACTGGCACAGCGGTCCCACCGGCAGCAATCACTTTTACCCGGGGCATCAATGGAATCTCTTCCATAATGGCATCCAGAATATTTTCGACACCGGCGTGGGCTTTGGCACAGGCGATCTCGCAGCTGCGGCAGGCCAAACATTTCCTCAGCTCAACCACAATAGCTCCTGATTTTGAACTCTCTGGCATAATCTCATCCTGTTTTGGTGTTTAGAATTTGTTCTGTTTTCCTCACGCACAGATTCTACTAATAGGAAGAGGAAAACTCATTCCGCAGGCACAGCAACTTCAGATTCCGCATCTTCCGTCGCTGGCACCGGTTCATACAACATCTCATCCAGGTGAAGGGCTTCTCGCTTCTGATCGATCGCCTCGATCATCATGTGAGCACCTTTTATTGGATCACGCTCGAACGCCAACTTTCCGCCGAAATCTTCCTCCATCCCGTCGGTCATGTATTCTCTGACCTGCGGCGCTCCCATGATCGGGAACGGTTCGGCGCAAACGGTATAGACCCCGCTCGCCGCGAAGTATGTGGCAATCGATATGGCTTTCTCGCTCATCCATTCGGGCGCGGCTCCGGCCACAGGCAACTCAGAAATATCCTCACCCAAACCGCCTTCTTTCACCATCTCCGTGGCAGCCAGGAGTATGCGGCTATTATCAACGCACGAACCGACGTGGAGCACCGGCGCTATACCAACGGCCCGGCAGATTTCCTGCAATCCTTCACCGGCATATTTTTCGGCCGCTTCCGGTCGCATCAGTCCTGCTTTTCCGCAGGCGATCGCGCTGCACCCTGTCTGAAGCACAAGCACATCGTGGCGGATCAGCTCCTTGACCATCTCCAGATGGCCCCAGTCATGCATAATCTTGACGTTGTTACAACCGACAACCCCGGCCACACCGCGAATACGGCCGTCCATAATACCGTGGTTCAACGGCCGATAAAGGGGACGATAGTACCCCCCCAGAGTCGTAAAGATACTCTCGACGGTATACCCCCCCACAAGGTCTTCGGTTTCATCCGGCACCACAGCCGCTGACACATCGCGTTCCTTGAAGGCTTCAATAGCCTCGTTTACAATCTCTTTCGCGATCTCAAATCCGCGGTCTTCGTGGAATTCTATGTGTTTAACACCGGGGAATTGCGCCTTGGGCGATGTTGAAATCAGGCGCACCGAGGTGCAGCCGGCGTAATCCGCAATGGCGGGCATGATACACTGCACATCCACAATCATCGCGTCGACAGCACCGGTGGAAAGGGCCAGCTCCTGCTGGAGGAAGTTCCCGGCCACAGGAATGCCGTGACGCATGAGGATCTCGTTGGCCGTGCAGCACATTCCCGAGATTTTTATTCCGTCAGCTCCCGCTTCTTCGGCCTTCTGCTTCAGCTCTTCATCGGCGGCGGCCGCCACGATCATCTCCGACAATGTCGGTTCATGCCCATGGACGATGACGTTGACAGATTCTGGTTCAATAACCCCCAGATTACTCTTCGCCTGAATGGGATCAGGGCCTCCAAACAGAACATCGCTGAAATCCGTCGCATACATGCTTCCGCCCCATCCATCGGAAAGTGTAGCGCGAATTCCCTGGCGTAGAATATGCAACGGCTCGTTGTCAACACCTATATGCGTCGCGTGCATGATGCGCACAATATCTGCATCTATGCCCCGCGGTGTCGCCCCAACATGTTTCCATTTCTTCTGCAGAGGTTCGGGCGCGCGTTTCGCAAGCCGCATCTCGCCTTCCTGTCGGCCGAAATCAGCGAAAGCAAGTTCGGCCACTTCCTGGGCGATTTCATTGATATCTTTATCTTCCGTATCAAGCCCGAATTCTTCGGCCATTTTTTTCAATTTCGTGGGATTTTTGATCTCATATCCCTCCGCCTTGCCCCGGCCGGTCAGCATAACGGTATGGGTAATATCCCGCCCGTGGTCCGAGTGGGCTGCCGCACCGGCAGCCATGTGGCGGATCAAGTTACGTGCCGCGATAGTGTCAGCGGTGGCACCACAAACGCCCCGTTTGGCTCCTTCACCGAACGGATCGATGCGGCACGGCCCGAGGGCACAATTACGACAGCACAATCCTAATTTTCCGAATTCACACTGCGGCTGTACGGCTTCAAACCTATCCCAGGCCAATTGATAGCCCTGCTGGGCACTATACTCAATCATTTGCTGAGAAGCCGGATCAGCGCTTTTTTTCTTCGTCTCGTCCGCCATAATATTCCTCCAGATTGGAGATTACACTGAGGAAAAGTCTTGTTGAGACCGCCGTTGGAAACCTTGGCACTCTTGGCTCTTCAATTCTATGGACAGCGACGACGTCAGACAATGCATTGGGAGAGCGTATTCGCATAAATCTTTCCGCGGATAAAGCCGTCAGAACGTCCGACTTTGTGCGGAACGAGATACGTCCGGGGAAACGCGCTCAGAGTACACAAAAACCACCCCCTGCACTCGGTTTTGTCAAACCGCAGGGGCGGGAATTCGCGCAAGGATTTCGCGCGCCCATTCAATCTGGTGGGCGCTTCCCGTATAAGGACATCCCCCTTCCAGATCGGTGGCGGCGACTGTCTCGTCGTACGAAATCCTCCCCGCTATCGGAAGCGGAGATAGTTGTTTTTCAATGATTTCAAGCTTGTCTTCAGATCTATATTGATTTATCACAACCTCGACGTTTTTCACTCCAATGTCGCCGGCGAGGTCATGGATATCGTGTGCTGTTTGGATGCTGCGACGGCCCTGGTTCACCACGACAAACATCATATCCACCCCCTGCGCGGTGCCTCGCCCCAGATGCTCGACACCCGCTTCCATATCAAGAATTACGGTCTGCTTCTTCTGGAAAACCAGGTGCGTCAGCAGGGACCGAATAAAAGCATTTTCGGGGCACATACAACCCGTGCCACCCTGTATGAGTCTTCCCATCCGCAGAAGTCTTACCCCATCGACCTCGGCTGAGTAACGTTCGGGAATATCATCCACTTTCGGGTTAAGCGAAAAGTATTGCACAATGCCTTCCCCGGCCCCGGTCCGCTCTTTTATAAGATCTTCCAGCTCTATAATCGGTGGAGGCGCCTCATCCGTTTCCAAACCCAACGCCATCGCTGCATTCGCATCGGGATCAGCGTCTATCAGAACCACATCCTCGTTTTGATCAGCAAGGTATCTTGCAAGTATAACAGCTATTGTTGTCTTGCCTACTCCACCTTTGCCAGTAATCGCAAGTTTCATACTTCTCCATCCAAACTTCCTGGCGGCCCTGTTGTAACAGGGCTTCGCCCTACTACTACACAGCCCCTGTAAGGGCCGTTAATATACCGTGGCGCATAAATCCCCGGTAGGGAATCGCACCTTCCGGTCCAGTAACTCCATAAGTGATTCTTCCAAAGATGACTGTATTTTAATCGCGTTTGTTCGACTCGTCAAGCAAACGAATCAGCACCAAAATCCGCCCAAAAGGCGCCAAAAAATGTCCGACTATCTTCCCTTAATCCGACTTTTGCGCACACTTTTTAGCTCAAAAATACATATTCTCGGCCACTATGTAGGGAAAATCGGGTTCCCTCTCGTTGGGTTTGGCATGGTCGATGCTTCTGGCCAGCTCTTCCGATTCCTCTCGGGTCGATTTCGACAAAAGCATTGCCCGGGCTCCGGCCAGCGCAGC
>JAGXLK010000194.1 GCA_018334735.1 Planctomycetota bacterium
TTTCGGCGATATCCATCGCCGCCGCATGAGATCGTTCGAGGATTGGCGTGAGAGACGGAAGCGTTCGGGTTTGGAAAAACCGCGTCTGGAAGGCGTGCTCAGCCTGCGGGATGCTGTCAATATTACCTTGGCCTACAACACGCAAATCCAGGCCGTCCTTCAGGAGAAGGAAAGAGCGAGAGGACGTACGGTTGCGGCGTATTCTGAAGCGCTGCCTAAACTCAATCTGAGCGCGGGTTATACCCGGTTGGACGAGGTTCCCACGCTTGACGTTGGTGTGGACACTATTGAAATGGGGGACGAAGACAATTATTCGTGCCGGGTGGAGATCAGTCAGCCGCTCTACAAGGGCGGGTCGATGGCGATTGCCCAGAGAGCAGCCAAAATATATTCGTATTTAAGCGATGAGAATGTTCGTCGGAGCATAGAGGAGGCGGTTTTTGGTGGGACTAAGGCTTATTTCGACGCCAGACTGGCCCAGCACCTGATCAAAGTGCAGGAGGCCGCGCTTCAATCGGCCCAACAGCATCTGAGCGATGTCAAATCGCGTTTCGAACACGGAACCGCCACCGAGTACGATGTGCTTCGGGCGCGTGTCGACGTCTCGAATATTCGGGCTGATCTGATCGAACAACGCAATGCGCGTGACAAAGCTGTAACAAGACTCATGAGAATGATGGGAGCGTCCCAGCGCAGCCGGGTTAAACTGATTACCGACATGGAGTTTGTCCCTGTTTCGCCTGATTTTGCCGAGTCAGTGGAGGAGGCATTTGCCAACCGCGCCGACATTTACCAGTCGGAACTGAGTCTGGATCTTCAGAGAGAACAACTGAAAGAAGCTCGCAGCCGTTACTGGCCCCGGATTCAGGCTTATTTCTGGAATCTCTGGTCAAAACCCGATCCCCACGAGTCGAATCGTATTGAATGGGGAGATCAGTGGCAGGCGGGAGTTGAGTTGAACTGGCCGCTTTTTGACGGTATGGCCCGTGAAGGCCGTATCATCGAGCAAAAAGCTTTGCTCAGGCAGAATCAGATACTTCTCTCGGATGCCGAGGAGCAGGCTATAGAAGAGGTCCGAGAAGCGATGTTGGAACTTCAGAATGCCCGCAAACTGGTGGAATCGCAGGAGCTCAATCTTGAGCGCGCCGATCGGGCCCTCGAACTGGTTCAGGCGGGTTATAAACAAGGTGTGAATACGGAAGTTGAAGTGCTGGATGGCCGAGCCGCGTTGACCAGAGCGCGGGGACTGTATTATCAGGCTCTGCACCGCCATATCACCGCCAGAATAGTCCTGCAGAAGGCCAAAGGTATACTTGGCCCGCCCCCGGGGAACACAAAAGAACCAGAAAAAAGCGTCGGTCCCGAGCAAATTATGAAGATAGATCCCCGGATAGAGGAAAAAAGCGACGGGGCGGAACAATGAGGAGAATGCAAAATTGAAAAAAGCGATTAAAGCACTCGTTGGAATCCTTATCATTGCATTGGCTGGCTTTGGGCTTGCCAAATATTACGAGTATATGCAGCCCGGGGAAGAACAAACTCAAGAAGTAACTAAACAGAGTAAAGAACCACCGCTCGTGCGTGTTACGAGGATCAAAACCGGAACGCTGGAGCAGCGGGCCTTTGTTACCGGGACCATCCACCCGGACGCGCAGGTAAGGGTGATGCCGGAAGTCGCAGGAGTCCTGGAAAAATTCCGACTTGCCGATGGAACTCTCATCGAAGAAGGTCTTGAAGTGAAGTCGGGCGACCTTATCGGAGTGGTGGAACATGAAGACCTGAAAGCGGCGCTTGAAGAGGTCAAAGCCAATGTTGAGCAAGCTATGGCCGGGCTCGATCAGACCAGGGCCAGCCTCGATGTGGCCAGATCTACGGTACGGGAAACAGAGATAGGGCTTGCAGAGGCTGAGAGGGAAAAAAAGCGCATGGTCGCTCTTTACGAGGAAGGAACGGCAACGCAGCAGCAGCGCGACAAGGCGCTTACCGCCTATTACACTGCACAGGCAAGGCTAAAAGTAGCCCACGATAATGTAGAACAGGCAAAGGCGGCGGTAAAATCGGCAAAAGCGGCGGTTAAACGAGCAAAGGCTACTTTGACAAGAGCACGTGTGCGCTACGAGGACGCGACGATTGAAGCACCTATGAGTGGGGTGATAAGCGAGAAATACGTGGATGAGGGAAGCAACGTGAATCCGTCGACACCCCTCCTCAAAATCATCAAAATCGACTATGTCGAGGTCAGGGGGGCGGTGGCCGGGAAATATTTCTCTCTGGTGCAACCGGGGAAAACTCCCGCGCTCGTATGCGCCAGCGCCTATCCGGAGAAAGAATTTCCGGGGAAGGTCGATCGTGTGCAACCGGAACTGGATCCGCGAACACGAACTGCGAAAGTAACCGTGCGCGTGCGCAATTCCGGAAAAGAGCTCAAGCCGGGAATGTTTGCGAGGATGGAACTGATTGTAAAACAAAAGCGAAATGTCCCCGTTGTCCCCGATGTTGCTCTCGTGCAATCCGACGATGACTTAAAGGCTTTTGTTGTGAATGACATGACAGTTCACATCCGAGATGTTCGCACGGGCATGAAACAATCGAATCTCAACGAAGTGCTGGGGGGGCTGACCCCGGGAGATATGGTTGTGATCCGGGGCCACCACCTTCTGGAAGATGGCATGAAAGTACGTATTGAGGAGAACGAAGAGTGAACCTTCCGGAATTTTCAGTAAAGCGGGGCATCACGACGCTGATGATATTCTTTGCGGTCGTGCTGTTGGGCACATTCTGTCTGGTGCAGACGCCCATTGATCTGTTCCCAGAGATGGATATCCCTTCGATTACGGTTATGACTCCCTACGAAGGGGCGGGCCCGCGGGATATTGAGGAGAAGGTAACTCAACCCCTCGAAGAAGTTCTCTCGACAGTCGAAGATGTGGAACACGTTTTTTCTACTTCCAGCAAGGGTGTGTCGACTATCCGCCTCAATTTCGGCTGGGGCACGGATCTGGAAGGTCGCGCGAATGATATCCGTGATGCCATTGATTTTGTGCAAAGGAGGCTCCCGGAGGAGGCGGACAATTCCAGAATTTACAAGTTCGATATCAGCCAGTTTCCAATTATGGTTTTTGGCATTCGGGCGACAGAGTCTTATGAAGATCTTGAAGATATACTTGACGAGGGGGTAGCGAACCGGCTGGAAAGCATTCCCGGGGTGGCGGCCGTGACAGTTATAGTTCCACTGCAGCGCCAGGTCAACGTGGATCTTAACAGGGAAAGGCTTGCATCTTACAACCTCACCCCCGACGACGTTGTGCGGGCCATTGCTATGGAGAACCAGGAAATGTCTGCAGGAAGTATTGAGACTGGGTACACCGATTATCTGCCGCGTGTGCCCGGTGAATTCGAGTCGGTTGAACCGATGAATGACATCGTCCTGACGGCTGTTGACGGCAACAGAATTGTGCGCTTAGAAGATGTTGGAGAGGTGAGCGATGGCTTTGAAGAAGTGCAACGCCATATCACGATAAACGGAGGCCGCGGTGCGATTATGTTCGTCAGTAAACAGTCCGATGCGAACACCGTGACGGTTGCCCGGGCGGTCAGGGACCTCATGCCGAAATTAACCAGTAAGCTACCGGCTGATATTGAGATCAGCAATGTGATGGATAGTTCCGAAGACATCGAACGTGTCGTTTCGGATCTATTGCGAACACTCCTGATAGGCGGCGCGCTGGCAATGCTTGTTGTGCTCGTTTTCCTCCGTCAATTACGCGGAACGTTTGTTATCGGACTGGCCATCCCATTTTCTCTTATCCTGGCTGGCGCCCTGATGTATATGCTGGACTATACGATCAATATGATAACGCTTTTTGCGTTCATCGTGGCCATCGGGATGGTGGTGGATAATGCGATAGTAATTCTTGAAAATATCACACGACATCGGGAGCAAGGAGAGAGTCCCCGCGAGGGTGCGGTTTACGGGGCCTCCGAGGTAGCAATGGCCATCACCGCCTCTACGCTTACGACGCTGTGTATATTATTCCCGCTGTTATTTGTGCGCGGGATTGTGCGGGTGCTTTTCACGCCTTTTGCAGCGGTGGCCGGGATGATTTTGCTTGCCTCCCTTTTCTCAGCGTTGACCCTTACCCCGATGCTGGCGTCGCGTTTGTTGCCCGAGAAATTTGTTGCCAGCGAGAGAAAAAGCCGTCTTTTCCAACTCAGCGAAGCTGTTTTCAACCGATTGAGGGACGGCTATAGCGCGCTGTTAGGCCGGGCGCTTCGCCACCGGGCCATCGTAATATTTGCTGCCGTTTTGCTTATGGGAGTCAGCCTCGGACTTGTGCCTCGGATCGGCTGGGAGTTTACGCCCAGCGAAGACAGATCTCTGATTCGGGGAACGATAAAACTCCCCGTTGGGACGCGCGTTGAGAAGACGGCGGAAGTAATGCAAGAGATTAACCGCATAATTGAAGAAGAAATCCCCCCCAACGATCTGCGTGCTACATTTACTGAGTGTGGTTCTGGAGAAGGGCGAGGGCCCGGGGCGAGTGATTCCGGTGACTACGTCGGCAGCTTTGGTGTAAAAGTTTCTTCTAAAGACGAGCGCGACTGGACGGTTTTTGAAAAAGGCCAAGAACTGCGCGAGCGGATTAAGCAGATTCAGGGCATCTATGCGATCGAGAAGTTCTCGATTACCCTGCAGGATCCTATGTCCGGCATGATGGCCGGTGGGGAGAAACCGCTGAGTGTGAATATCCGCGGTGATGATATGGAAGCTACCGACCGTCTGGCGGCAGAAATCAAGAAAAAAGTTAAAAATATTCCCGGAGCCGTGGATATTAGCATCTCGCGTGAAAAAGGTGCCCCCGAGTTATGGGTCAATGTGGATCGGGCAAAAGCATCCTCGATGGGACTTAATGTTTCGGATGTTGCCAACACCGTTCGGGCCAGCATCTACGGGCGGGTTGCGAGCAAATACCGGGTGGCGGGCGATGAATATGATATCTTCGTGCGTCTGAGAAAAGAGGACCGATCCCGGCCCGACGATCTCGAAAAACTCTCCCTGAGATTACCGAGCGGCGAGCTGGTTAGAGTCGAGAATATTGCGGATGTGACGTCCGAACGTGGCCCAGTTGAAATCGAACGTAAAGATCAGGTGCGAGTCGTCCGGGTCGAGGGCGATGTGCATGGGCGTTCCCTGGGTAAAGTGATAGCGGAGACGCGAAAGATAATCTCGAAGCTGAAGATTCCCACTGGAGTGGAAGTCCGGATGGGCGGCCAGAGCGAAGATATCAGCGAATCTTTTTTCTGGTTGACTCTCGCGCTGGGAATCGGAGTGGTGCTTGTCTACATGGTTATGGCCTCGCAGTTCGAGTCTTTGCTGCATCCTTTCGTGGTCATGTTTGCCCTGCCGTTTGCCTTTGTCGGAGTCGTATGGGGACTATTTGTCTTCGGTCATAGCTTAAATGTTATCGTCTTTCTGGGTATGCTGCTGCTGATCGGCGTGGTGGTCAACAATGCCATCGTCCTTGTGGATTACATCAACATTCTTCGGGCGCGGGGCCTCTCGATGACAGAGGCCATCCGCCGGAGCGGGGAAAGACGCCTGCGTCCCGTTTTAATGACAGCGTTCACAACGGTTCTGGCACTTGTCCCCATGGCTTTCGGGAAAGGACAGGGCTCTGAAGTCTGGAATCCCCTGGGTGTGACGATCCTCGGGGGGCTGCTCGTCGCCACGCTGGTGACACTGGTGATTGTGCCCGTAATGTATTCAATCCTCGAGCGAGGTCAT
>JAGXLK010000195.1 GCA_018334735.1 Planctomycetota bacterium
GGAAGAGAGCAAGTCGACTGGAGATTCAGCGTGCCACTTACGCCAGGTATGAGAGTCCCGGTTACCACTTCAAAATTGTGTTCAACTCTTACATAAATCCGATCCCCTTGCTGGGCATCACTGAGGCCGCCGGCGCGCGCACTTCCGCCCGGAACGGTTTCTCCGGGGGGGTAGACGTGTACGACAACATTGCAAGTATTGGTATCAATACCGGCCGCGTTTAAAAAATCGTTGACCGCAGCCTCGACGTCGCTTTCTGTGCTGTTCGGCATGGAACCCACTCGAGCCCCTTCCCGAGCCGCATTTGTCAAAAGATGTAATCGGAAATAGACGATCCCAAGTTCTATTCCACCAAACAGCAGAAGCATAAAGATCGGCAAAACCAGTGCGAATTCAACAACAGCTTGACCTTGTCGTTTCGATCGCTTTACTGTTCCACAGCTTTTCATACCCCACCTCTTTTCTCTTGCCTGAAGGATAAGATGCCTCGATGCAGCCCTTTCTCATC
Organism: Planctomycetota bacterium; assembly: GCA_018334735.1. Next base: position 509 of record JAGXLK010000195.1, read on the forward strand.
TTTGAACTCAAAAGCGCTTCCACATAAGAGACATCCTCCAAAACACCAGGTCATCTAATCTATCGCAAGTCCTTATTCTAATATATTTAGAACCATCAGAATAAAATGTTAATCCTTATAGTCTTGCACATCCATGCACACTCTTTCCAAAATCCACTTGTAATATATCCCACGAACGGAGGTACTGCAACTGTTTTTTGGCATAATTGAAGTTCAAAATCAATGAAATCTTGACATCAAAAGCACGGTTGCCCGGCATTATGCACTCTGCTAAAGTGAAGAAGTCAGGAAAAACTAATTCTGCCCATTTGAGGAATTGACGCTATGCCCGAAGCCGATACGGTTAAATTTCTCGGCACAGCCGGAGCCCGTTTTGTAATGGCGAAACAAATTCGCTATTCAGCAGGTACGTTTCTCAGGCTCAGAGATACGTCAATTATGCTCGACCCAGGTCCCGGCACGCTGACTCGATGCGCAAAAGCGAAGCCAAAAGTCGATCCTGAGAGTCTGGATGCGATTATTGTTACCCACGCCCATATCGATCATTCGAACGATTTGAATGTGCTTATCGATGCCATGACCCGGGGCGGATGGCAGAAACAGGGAAAGGTTTTTGCCCCGCAGAAGTGTCTGGAAGGCCCGGATCGTGTTCTGTTGAATTATGTCCGCGATTTTCCCAACAAGATAGTTTCTCTGGAACCGGAGACCGATTATGAAGTGGGCGATGTCCAATTTTCGACTTCCGTTCGACACCATCATTCCGTGGACACGTACGGAATAAAATTTCACAGGCAGGCTGGAGCACTCTCTTTTCTTGTTGATACTCAGTACTTCGATGGATTGGCAGAGGCCTATGAAGGAGCTGATATCCTTATCCTCAATGTTGTGCGGCGGGTGCCCCATTCAAGTGGCAATGTCTTGCATTTGACTCTTGAACAGGCAGAAAAGGTTATAGAGCACGTCCGGCCTCGGAAAGCAATTCTAACTCATTTTGGGATGACGATGGTGAAAGCAAAGCCCTGGGAGCTGGCCGATAAAATGGCCCAGAAAACGGGGATTGAAGTGAAAGCTGCCAGTGATGGTATGATGATGGAATTGGACGAAGAGCAAGATTGACTGTGATAAGAAGGCGATTAAAGTTCTTAACGACTCCGCCTACGAAGGTTTTCTCAGCGGAGAATGGATCAACTGGGAACCCTACGAACAACACCTCCCACGTGAGATCGAGACTCTGAGAAAGTACGAAGCTGAAATCGTTTGAAAGGGGCCGCCCCGGGTTTCAGCTACCGGAGGAGACATGCGACGAATTGCAGTAAAACTCGAATACGACGGGACGAATTTTTGCGGTTGGCAACTCCAGGCGGATGTTCGAACAGTGCAGGGAGTGCTTGAAGAGGCAGCACGTAACGCCACAGGTGTTGAAGAACGGGTTTTAGTTGAGGGCGCTGGCCGAACAGACGCGGGAGTCCACGCGGCCGGGCAGGTCGCTCACTTCGATACTGAGAGTGATCTGGACACAGCAGTGATGGGACGAGCCCTGGATAATTGGTTACCCCGCGATGTCGGTGTCTTAGCTTGCGCGCAGACTGACAAATCGTTTCACGCCCGCTTTTCCGCTTCCGGCAAACATTATTGTTACCGGATCATCCGGTCTCAACGCACACGACCGCTCTGGGAACGGTACTACCTTCGGGTATGGGAAAAACTCAAGGTAGAGCCGATGCGCGAATGCGCGGGATACGTTGTCGGAACACACGACTTCGCCAGTTTCACAAGCGCCGGGTCGGAAGTGGAAAACACGGTTCGAACGATGCACAGTTGTAAATGGCAGAAGGATGGAGAGAACCTGCTGTTCGACATTGTAGGGGAGGGATTTACCTACAATATGGTTCGTGCATTGGTGGGAACAATGCTGGAAGTGGGGCGCGAAAAATGGACATTCGAAGAATTCAAGGAAGTCCTTGAAGCGGGGGACCGCCGACAGGCTGGCCCCACAGCTCCCTCAAACGGTCTAATTTTGAGAGAAGTTCTCTATCCGGAAGATGTGGAACCGTTTACGGAGCACCCGAGCTGAGCAGCGATGTGTTGACTGAGTTCTCTGGCCTCTTTGTAATTTTCAATTTGAAAGAGGGGAAGCTGTTCATCGGTAGTTTTCAAAGTAACGACAGGGAAACTATCCAGCTTGTTTTCCCGTCCCGAGGCATGGAACTGTACTTTCACCGTTACCAGTTCGTCTTTTGTCCACTGGCGCGTTCGGATAGGGATTCTCAGCAGCTTTTCCACGGAGATCACGCGGTTCCTGTCAAAATCGAGCTGCGTTTCGGAATCGTACGTGTAGAGCACAAATCCTGCGAGAAGCAGGCCGAACGAGGGAAATGTAATGAAAGTGATGAGTGCGGGCAGGGTCTTAGGGCTGACGTCCGCGGTGACGGAGACGATTACACCGGCACCGGCGACGATTGCGATAAGCAGGGCAACGGGGCGAGAAAAACTTGAGCGGCACTCCAGACGGTCCCGTTCCAGCGAAATCAGGTTATGATGCACCAAGCGCATTTCTTAGCCCTTATTTGACCCAAAAAGTGTATCATACATCAGCCTGTCCTGTATGCCAACTTAGCCGGTCTACTTATTCTCTGTGATTGAAACATGGGCCGGGTTTAACTACACTGGAAAATGCTTGCAAGCTGTTATTCGAAGGTGGATTCATTCGGGAGAGTGCGATGGATTTTTTCGAGACGGTGAAGGAGAGGGCAAGCGTGCGCTCCTTCGAACCCTGCAATATTTCGGAGGAGGAACTTCTGCAGATCGTCGATGCTGGCCGCCGCGCCCCTTCTGGTTATAATCGCCAGCCATGTGAATATGTCCTGATTCAGGACGAAAATACTCTGGACAAATTGGATAAGATCCAGGGGTGCCTGGCGGAAGCGTCGGCGGCTATCGCCGTTGTGGTGGACGAGTCGGCGACCAAGTTCTGGAAAGAAGATGCGTCTGCAGCGATTGAAAATATGCTTCTTGCCGCTGTGTCTATTGGTTATTGTTCTTTGTGGATTGAAGGTTATGTGCTGAAGCATGAAGAGTTTGGGAAAAGTGTTCTCGGTGTGCCGGAAGATCGTCGATTACTGGCGATTTTGCCGATTGGAAAACCGGCCGGGCAACCTCAACAGGCGGAGAAAAAGGGTCTTGATGATATACTGTACAGAGAAAGATATGGAGTGTCGCCGGAATAATTGTCAAGGAACTGACTTGGATTTGGACGGACGAGGACTGGTTTCTTGCAGTTTCCGTAGTTTGCGAATTCTTTTTTCGCTTGTGGTTCTGGCACTGTCTGTTTTTGGGATGGCAGGTTGCGAAAAAGAGACAGATACGGAGAAAAAAAGCGCGCAGGAAAAAGTAAGATTTTGGAAGCGTAAATACGATGATATCGTGCAGGAGAATGAGAAGGCCTACGACGATATAAAAAACTTGAAGACTCAAAATGCTGAGTTGAAAGAACGCGTTGACGCGTTGGAAGAGAAGGTTCAGGAGCAGGCAGGGGCGGCTGAGATAAGGGAAGAGTTGAAAGCAACGAAGGAAAAAATTGGCGACAAAGACGAGCAAATAGGGCAGCTTCAGGATAAAGTGCTGGAGTTGCAGAAAGATCTTAAAGAGATGGAAGCGGAAGAAGCCGGATCGGCGAGCGCTGAGGCGCTGAAAAACCTTCAAACAAAAACTGCTGCCACAAGGAAAGATCTCGCGAAGGTAGGTGAGAAGCTCTTCAGGGAAGAGCGGAATGCAGAGGCGAGATCGGTTCTGGAATCTGCCGTCGCGCTCGGGTTGGAAGATCCAGAATCGCTTTTCCAGCTCGGCTATGTTTCTGCGGAAGAAGGAGACTACGAAGCGGCGACGAGATGGTACATGAAAAGCGCTGCAAAGGCCAGAGAGAAGCCGGAAGAGTTTGCTGAATTGTTGCCGAAAGTGACGAATAATTGCGGCGTCGTTTTGGCGAAAAGCGGAAAGGTAGAAGAAGCGTTGAAATGGTACAAACGTTCCGTTGATTACAATGATAAATATGCGCCCGTCTGTTTCAATTTGGCCAGATCCTACCAAGAACATCTGGACGAACCGCGGAAGGCGATCGAGTTTTATCGTCGGCATATAGCTCTCAGGGGTCGCCAGAGCATAGCTGCGGAAGAGGCCATCGCAAAGTTGCAGAAGAGTCTTGAATCGGAAGGAAATTAATCGGGCAAGCAAAACTCGGACTCTTTACTCGGGGTGTTACCCCAGGATCTTGGCGAACCAATGAGCGGTATGAGTGAGGGCTTCTTTTTTCCAGGGCAGCGAGTAGAAATTGTGATTGGATCTTTTCACAACATGGAACTCGGCCGCCGGTTTTTTGTCGGCCAGGAATTCACCGAATAATTTACGTGCGTCTTTTGCCTCGGGGTCTGCCCCCCCGAAAAGAAACAACAATTTCCCGGGGTAATTTGCCAGAGCTTCAACGATTTTTTCCTCTTGCTGAAATTCCTGAGGATTCCGCTCATGTTGGTCACTGTCTTTGCGGTAATGCCCGAAAAGAACGTCGAAAATCATGCCGAAATTAATTCGGCCTTTGACGAGTTTCGTCCACGTTTCTCGTCGCAATGCTTTCTTGACGTAGGTTTTTAAGAAGTGCCCCGTGCGTTTCACATCCTGGCGACGTTGTCTCTGGATTTGGAACGGGTATGTTGACCAGCAGGCCACGGCGGAAATCCGCCCGTCCATTGTGGCCGCGCTCAGGGCAACGTTACCGCCGGAACACATTCCAAGCAGGCCCAGGGGCAAGGGGTTATCGAGCGTTGTCTGCAGGTGGTTGATGGCGGCGCAAGTGTCCTGAAACATGCGGTCAACATCCGTTTCAAATGGGTTTCCTTGACTTTCTCCTCTGCCGCTAAAATCAAAACGCAATGTGGCAATCCGGCGCAGATTGAGTGTGCGAGCAGTCTCAACAAGTATTCGGTGGGGACCCATACGGCAGCCGCTCCAGCCATGGAGCAAAACGACTCCGCCAAGGGGCTGTTTATCAGGCAAGCCCAGAATCCCATAGAGCCGTTCGGATTGGCTCAGGAAACTAACAGCTTTTTCGGGCATATTTGTTCCTCGAAGGACCGAATCATGAAACTGCATTCGTCTAAAAATTCCCTGCTGGTTGCCTCTGAGCTGAGGGATATCTGCTGAGCATGAGAACTGTTACCCCTGGCGATTACGTTACGGGGACCGGAATCCAATCGGATGAGGGGAACCGT
>JAGXLK010000196.1 GCA_018334735.1 Planctomycetota bacterium
GGGAAAATACAAGGGTGATTTTACCGGTTCCATCGGGACCATGGGATGTTTCAGCCTCAGTTCTTACAAGATTACGGGAGCAGGTGAGGCGGGGCTGGTGTTGACGGACGATGAGTGGCTTTATACACGCGCTCAGAACCAGCACGATACAGCGGCCTGCTGGAGGCCAGATCGGTATGCCGTCGAGCGAGAGCCGGGGGAGCTGTTCTGTGGGCAGAACTACCGGATGTCCGAATTGGAAGGAGCAATCAATTACCTCCAGATCCAAGAAACCGAAGTTCAGGCGAGACGATACAATCGGAATATGCGTGAGGTATTGAGGAACCTGGACGAATTTGAAACCGTTCGGCGTCGACCATCAAACGATATCGAAGGGGATGTGGGGTACAAACTTGTTTTCTTCGGTGAGGGTCCGGAGCAAGCCGGGGAAATCATCAAGGCATTGAACGAAGAAGGGGTTAGTGCTGGTGGCCGCGGATCCAAAACGGCCCGTGACTGGCACATTTATGCTTACTGGGAGCATATCATGAAGCAGAAGACGGCCACCGAAGAGGGATGTCCGTTCACCTGCCCCTATTACGAGGGCAAACTGCCGGACTATTCGCCCGATATGTGCCCGCGAACCATGGATCTGATGTCACGCGCTATCTTCGTTGACATAAGCCAGTGGTGGACCGAGAATGATTGTTGCCGGGTCGCGGAGGTTATTAACGGAGTCTGTTCCGAGGTGGCGCCCAGGGTGTCCTGCTGATACAATCTGAACTCCAAATCAAATTGCGATACAAATTCATCCGATCGGAGGCCAAATATGCCTGATAAGCCTCACATCATTATTTTTAATCCCGATCAATGGCGCGGAGATGTGCTCGGTCACGCAGGCAATCCGGCTGCGGTTACACCGAACCTCGACAGGGTGGTTGAGAACGATGGCGTGACTTTCCGACATGCGTCCTGTCAGCTACCGGTTTGTACGCCGAGCCGCTGCAGTTTTATGACGGGGTGGTACCCCCATGTCCGAGGCCATCGCTCCCAGCTTTATATGCTGAGAGAAAATGACCCCGTTTTGTTGCAGACACTCAAAGAGAACGGTTATTTCGTCTGGTGGGGTGGTAAGAATGATCTTGTGCCAGCCCAGCACGGATTTAAGCATGTATGCAATATTAAAAACCAGGTTGAAGGACCGTTTGAACCGGCCGAAAGCGAATACCAACAGGGCGAGCCGGGCAGCGGGAACTATTACAGCTTTATGAGAGGTAAGGTCTTTAAAGAGGATAAAGCTGATTACCATCGCGATAACGATTGGGCCAACATCGAGGACGCGGTTGAATTCATCAAACAATACGACCGTTCCGAACCGCTGTGTTTGTTCCTCGCGTTGAGTTATCCCCACTGTCCATACAAGGTTGAGGACCCGTGGTACAGCATGATTGACAGGGATAAGTTACCTCCGCGGCGGCCGTTTCCGGCGGAAGGAAATAAAACATCGGTCATCGATATCATGGCCGAACGATGCGGGATGATAGACTGGACGGAGGAGCAGCTGGACGAGTTACGCGCCGTCTACTACGGGATGTGCGCGCGAGTCGATCACCAGTTTGGACTCATTATGGAAGCGCTCAAAGACGCGGATATGTACGATAATTCGGCCGTGTTCATGTTTTCAGACCACGGCGACCTGACCGGCGACTATAATCTGCCGAACAAAAGCTATTCGATTTTTGATGACAATTTGATCCAGGTGCCGTTTATCATCAAGCCGCCGGAGAAGGTTCCGGTCGATAGCGGTGTGAGCGATGCTATCGTTGAGCTGATTGATTTTCCCGCGACTGTCTTTGAATTGACCGGTATTGAGCCCGACTGGCGCCATTTTGGCCGGTCACTGGTGCCCGTCATTTCGGGGCAGACTACAGAACATCGGGATGCGGCTTTTGCCGAAGGTGGTATGCTGCCGGGCGACGTTTTATGGGATGAACATTATGTGCAAAAATACGGAGAAAAAAATCCCTACTGGCCCGCGCAGTCGGTCTACACCGAAAACCATCCCGGCGGGCACAAGGCAAGCATGTGCCGAATGCGGGAGTACAAATACGTTCACCGGCTCTCGGAGTCCGACGAACTTTACGACCTGGTGAACGATCCGATGGAATCGAAAAATATGATCGATGATCCGGATAGGGCTGATGTCCTGGAACGTATGAAAGACCGATTGATGCGGTGGTATCTGGAAACGAGCGATACGCTACCGATGGACCTGGATGAGCGATGGTGATGCCTCCGTGAGGGCATCCTGCATTCTCAACCCCGGCTGCCGGTCAAATTCCAGTTTGTGCATTCTTCTGAAACAACGTAGTTTTTTTACGTTCTCTTTCTACTTCATCCGTCCTTTTCTTGCCCGGATTTTTGCTTCAGAAAGCTTGTGAAAGATCTCCAGTAAAAAAATGGATGACTCATGAATAAATTCAATTTTTTCGACGCATTTTGCACAACCGGACGTCATCTGAAGTCCAAGAGCGATGATCCTTTCACGCCATCGGATCTTCTGAAAAGCATGGACCGGACCGGGATCTCGGAGGCCTTGGTCATCGATTGCTTGAGCCGGGAACATCATCCGGCGGCGGGGAACAGGCGTATTCTGGACGAGGTGTCGGATCATCCCCGTCTTCATCCGGCGTGGTCCGCGTTGCCGCACGGAAGTGCCGATGAGCAGCCGGAGCCCGAGGAACTGATTGCTGAAATGAGGAAGCACAAGGTCGGTGCTCTGTTTCTTTTCCCGGTTCAGTATGGCTTTACTCTGTCCGATTGGGCAGTGGATGTTTTCATCGAACCGCTGGCCGAGGCAGGCGTGCCGGTTTTTATTAACTTCAACGACAATCGTAATAAGGCCATGGATTCGTGCCAATGGCCTGAACTGGTACAATTCTGCCGACGATGGCCGTCTCTGCCTGTCATACTGACCGAGTACCGGATCCGTGGGAAAAATCGTCTGCTTTACAGGGCTTTTGATGCCTGTGAGAGCCTGCACATCGAGCTCAGTGGTTACTGGCTTTACCGTGGTATTGAATACCTGGTACAGCATTGGGGTCCGGAAAGACTGATCTTCGGGAGCAATTGGCCTTACCTGAATCAATCATGTACGGCGGCGACCGTGAGCATGGCAGAGCTGGACGAAGACGACCGACGCCTGGTCGCCGGGGATAACCTCCGGCGATTGATCAACTGGTGCGAGCCGGAATATGCCGATGTGGAAATCCCGGAGCCAGAAGATGAGTTTTGTCGCTTTGCGCAGAGCGGGGATCGACCCGATAATATGACGTTTCTTGATTGCCACGGACATCTCGGGGGGCTTTCGCCGGAATATCACATTCCGGATGGCGAGGTCGCGCGGACGGTTGGTGAAATGGAACGAATGGGAGTACAGAAGGCGTGTGTGTTCAGTTTCAGCGTCGTACACAGCGACGAACGTTACGAGAACGACGTCGTGGCGGATGCCGTTTCAGAGTACCCCGAACGTTTTGTGGGATTCGTCGGCATCAACCCTCACCGAGGACGCGAGAACGTTCTGGAGGAACTGAAACGTGGTGAGGAGATGGGGCTCAGGGGCATCAAACTGATCCCGCATTACCAGGGCGTGTCGCCGGAGAGTCCCGTCATTGATGCATGTTGCGAATGGGCCGACGAGCGCCGATGGATTGTGCTGAGTCATAATTGGGGGGGCAACGAGCGGCTGGCGGGTTTGCTGGAGAAATACACCGAAATGTGTTTCATTGCCGGGCATGCCAATGTGGCGTACGGGCCCCTCGCGCGGGGATATGAGAACTTGCGGATCTGCACCTGCCCGGTACATACGCCGGGGAGCTGCGAGCGTCTGGTCGAAGCGGCCGGTGCAGACCGCGTTTTGTTCGGTTCGGATCTGCAGGATTTGCCCATATCGTGGGGACTCGGGCCCGTTCTTCAGGCCGATTTGTCTGTGGGTGAAAAACGAATGATTCTGCACGACAATCTCAAGCAGATTTTTTCAAAATACACGACGTAAGGAGGGAATATTAACGGTGTCCGGACAAAAAGATGAAGAAACGGGAAAGTCCCGGCCGAATATCGTCTGGTTTATGTGCGATCAGCTGCGCTGGGATGCTGTTGGTTTCACCGGGAATAACATCGTTTCGACGCCCAATCTGGATCGAATTGCCGATATGGGGACGGTATTCGAGCAGGCCTATGTTCAGTCGCCAGTGTGTGTAACGAGTCGTGCGTGCATGCTGACGGGACGTTATCTGCAAAACCTCAACATGGCGAATGGCTGTGCTGTGCTCGATCCCTGGGAAGTTACAATGCCGCAGCTTTTTCAGCGGGCCGGGTATGCGACGGGAATGTTCGGGAAGCTTCATCTGACGCCGCAGCAGTACACCAGAGATGAACTGAACAGCGATCGCCCCATTACGAATGCCGAACCCTTTCTGGAGCCCGCTGGTTTCCAGGCACCGATGCCCGGGGAACCGTATCGACAGAACTACGGTTTTCAGGAGGTCGTCGGTTTTGAGGACGCGTTATGGGGGGAATACATCGATTGGCTGGAGAAACGCGATGAGTCGCTGGGGCGAGGTGTGCGGAAGTGGAAGCATAGTGGAGAAGATACAGGCGTTTTCGACGGTGTTGCTCCGGGTTCACCGCTGGGGGATACCGGCGCCGTGAATATTCCGGCGGAGCTTCATCCTTCATCGTTTATAGCCGAGAGCGCTGTTGAATTTTTCCAGCGCCGGCACGACGAGCAGCCGTGTTTTATGCATGTTTCTTTCGTCGACCCTCATCATCCGTGGGATCCGCCGGCGGAAATTGCCCGCCATTATCCGCCTGACGAGATGCCGCTGCCGCGGCAGGAGAGTTGTCCGATTGAGTGGCCTCAGTCTTTGGCGGAGCGAGCATCTGATTTTTCCAATGTTACTCCTGAGCTGACGCGAACGGTCACCGCGTATTATTACGCGATGATCGAGACCATTGACCGAGCGGTCGGGAGAGTTGTGGAAGCGATTGAGGAGGCGGGCGAGTTGCAAAATACCATTTTTGTTTTCGTAGCCGATCACGGGGAATTGCTGGGCGAGTACGGGCTTTTCCGGAAGGGTAGTTACCATTTTGACTGTATGATAAGGACGCCGTGTTTTCTCAGCGCGCCGGGAATGTTGCCGCAAGGGCGGCGGGTTAAGGGGCTGATCGAGTCGATTGATCTGGCGCCGACGTTACTTTCTGTTGCGGGCGTCGAGTCCCATGCTGGTATGCAGGGCAAAGATATGGCACCTGCTCTTCGGTCAGGAGATACTATCGGTAAAGACCGGGTTTATTGCGAGATGTATACCGCGCCATGGGGACCGTATGTAACCTGCTGGACGCTTCGCACCGAGGGGGCCAAACTCAACTACTATCCTCAGGATGAGGTGGGCCATCTCTTTGATCTAAATGAGGACCCGGAGGAGATTCGCGATCTGTGGGCTTTGCCTGCATATCGGAAACTGAGGGACGAAATGATGGCGGGATTGCTGCGGGCGCAGCATGAGCAGGCTGATCCACTACCACGGATACTGAGCCAATACTGAGCAAGAGGAGCGCGGGAGACGGTTTCAGTAATTGTTTCGAAGATGCAAGGGAAGTGCATTCGTGCCGTACAGGTTTACGGGGAGAGGGATGGATCTCTTATAAAATCGTCAAGCCCGGGGCCCCACGGGCTGGTCGCCCAGCCGACCTCGTACCAGGGACGTTCGAAAGGCCAACCT
>JAGXLK010000001.1 GCA_018334735.1 Planctomycetota bacterium
TGACGCACCGATACTCTACGGGATAGCGGCGATCATTCTCGCCCTCGCCAGCGGCTTCTTCTTCCTCCGACTCGCCTACCGGCAGGGCGAAGACGTACGCAACCCCTCCGACGCACGGGAGGGCTGAACGCAATGCCAAAACCTCCTTCAGAGCCTGGAGATCATACGCCCGATGGGAAAAACAGCGTAACGCCAGCGGACCGCTTTCAGTGACTATGCCCCACCACGTCTCTTTTGGCAGAACGATAGAAAGGTCGCATGTAAGATGCCTGCGCTACTATAACGGCGCCTCCTGGCAACTCCGGCCGCGAGATAGGGGTATGTTCAGCAGGACAGGCATCCTCGCTGTCAACAGTTGAGTTACGAAAAGGGGCTGATTTCTCGTCGGAATGGCGCACGAGCCCCGGGCAACATTCGTATCCGCTTCAGGCGCGCCTGCGTTTGATGCGCCCTGTGCGGGCTGATGAATCAACCGCATGCTCAACAGGCACTTCAGAAAGTCCCCCGGAACGGAACACACTGGTTCCAGGTCTTTTCGGCCCGCCAGAACCCTCCCGGGCCATCGGCGCAACCGGCAAACAGGTGTGTCGGTCTGCCGTTCTGAATTAAAAGCTGGGGTCTTTCCAGTGATCCCAAAGTCGTAATCTCCCCGTCGGACCAGCGCACCGTGCGTGAATAGGCTTTCGGTGGATCCGATAGTTCCCACCGGATGGCATCGGAGGAAGTCGCATGGGCGCCGGCATGTTCCTCACCGGTGATCCTGTCCGTACGATCTTTGAAGATCATCTGAAATTTCCCGTTCTCCTCCCATATATACGCATCCTCGATATGGGCTTCGGGATCGGCGAATTCGAAAAGCGGCTCGTCCGCCACACGGTGGAAAGGTTCGTCGAACCTCTCAGCCTGTGCCAGACCGTAATTGGTCTGGTCATCGAGACTCGCGTGGGATTTGTATCCCAGAAGCACGGTCCCGTCCTCGAGCACACAGGGTGCTGCGTTCGATACCATCCGCCCGTCCCACCCCCCGGGACGCGGCTCAATGATCGGGGCATCAGGACGTTCCCATGGTCCCGAAGGAGATTCTGCAACCGCGAGGCCGATCCGCTGATTCCCCTGCGATTCCCCCGCGTTGTTGGCCGGGCTCTGTGTCGGTTGAGGTCCGGCGAACGTGCTGCCGGTGTAGAACAACAGTAATTTGCCGGTCACCGGACAGCGATGGATTGTCGGGTTGTGCGTCATGCCACCGTCCCAGCGGTCGAGATCGCCGGTGGGAAGCACCGTCTCGACGTAACTGTAGGGTCCCTCCGCCGTGCTGGAAACCGCGCGCACCACTTCGGAATTTGTCAGCCAGTTTGGGCTGAAGGGAACCCGCTGGTTCCATCGCGAAGCAAACATGTGGAATTTCCCATCGTCCCCGGCAATCACAGACCCTCCCCAGATCCACCAGTCATCCTCACGGTATCCCCCGTTACGCGGCAGTGGCGCAAGCCGGCCCATAAAGCCGGGAGACGGATCGCCGGTCGCTGTATGATCCGGGACAGATTTTTCTTCACCCACGGTGTACCTACTTTCATTTACCACAATTCATAAAGCAAACGAGACGCCGTATCGACGATTTGGTGGCCGGTGTGGGGGGCAAGTCGGCTCCAGTAGAGCGGAACTCCAGAATACCCGCCGCCCATTACGGCAGGGAGTGTGGGACAGTATCCATTGTAGCCGTCGGTACAACCCCAGACGGTCGTGCAATCGGCGGGGCTACGACGTTTGATATCAAGGCCAAACTGGCAGAAAAGTTCGCAGGGCTGCGTCACAATCGTCGCGTCCACCCTCTTTGTGCATACGATGTGTCCCGTCAGCGTAGCAGACACGCCTGTTGTAGCCGATACGCGCTTCCCCAATTCCCAGAGAAATTTGCGCCGGTCGAACCGACCCCGCTGCTTCCCGGGCAAGCGACCCTAACCAGCCCCCGAGCCGATCGAGATAATCCTCATCGAGAGGTTTTCCGTAACATGTGGGGATTACGGAGGGGCCTGCATGCGTATGGGTGCCAGCGATAAGGACATTTCGAGAATCGATTCGAGCGGCATCTCCCATCAAATTCCGGAATCGCTCGACATATTCCGGTTCGATTGCGGCGACATCGCAGCTCACCAGCAGAACCGATTCATCTTCTGAACTCAGCAAAACGGCGTTGGCTTCCAGGTCATCCCGGATTTCACGGACTTTTTGGGCGACACTTGCGCCCTGGATATCCGTCCCGATGTCGTTATTGATAACTGCTGAGGCTGCGCCAGCCTGCATCATATTCCACTCTCCTCGTTTTTCAGATAAACGATCATGAAAACAGGCACTGTGTGCAATTTTGATGCGAAGTTCAAGTGAGAACGGTCCATTTGAACAAGGTTTCCGTCACATTTTGCAATATTCCCCTCAAACGCTATGACGGAGGCAGAAAATGCAGATGAATAATTTCGCCTCTGAGACCAGGGACTTCAGGGACGAAAACAAATAACAAGACATTGCATCATTCGTTGCGGAAATTTGATCTTAGTTTGCGCACGTGGCTTTTAATTTCTTCGTACCGTTCGGTCTCGAAATTCCACCCTGGCGCAACGGTCGGATTTTGCAGGAGAGGTTCCGAACCGACCTGAGGATTGCGCTTTTTGTCTTCCTCGAAAAGCGGAGTCCCGGGAATGGGCGAATATTGCGCCAGTTTCACGTTGCCGCCGAGTGAATGCACAAAATCCACCGTCTCGTAAATCTCGTCTTCCCGCTGTCCCGGCAATCCGATCAGGCTGTAGACGTCGACGCTCCCCGGCGGGTATCCCGCTTCCTGAAGATAGGCAAGAGCCCGTTCCAGATCTTCGGGCGCAGCTTTACCATCGGAAGTCTCCCGAGCTTTGCCACGAACACCCTCAAAACTCAAACGAACCGTCCGAAACTGAGCGCGGCAAAAAAGTTCGGCAATTTCCCGGCTAACGAATCGGGCGTGCAGCCCGTTTGGAGTATGAAAGCTGCACGGCAACTCTTTTTCCAAAACCGATTCAAGCACAGGGATAAGGACTTTCTCAGGCTGCACCAGCAGAGCATCATCGTACAACGCGACATCGGGCCGCCCTTCTCGCACGTTCCACGTAATTTCCTCGACAACCTGAGCCGGATCTCTGTACTGAAATCCGGGAGACAACAGATCTGAAGCGCAGTAGTCGCAGTGAAAAGGACATCCCTGGGTCAAACGGGTAACGGCGTAAGGCGATTCTGGGTAAAGATCGTTGGCAGCAAATGGAATCTCGTCGATTTCGACCGGCGAAGGCGGGAAAAACATCGGCCCGTCGCTCTCTAATTTGGCCTGGCCACTTTCCCAACCAACAGAAATCACCTGATCTGCTCCCGATTTTTCGGTGGCATGTTCGGGACAAAGCGTTGCGTAGGTACCTCCCAGCACAACCGGCACATCAGGGATCTGTTCCTTCAGAACCCCGATAGTTTCCTGAATGCCGAGATACCAGTAGGTCATACCAGAGGTAACAAATATCCAGTCCGGATCGGCAATTTCGCGGAGTTTATCCGCGAACACTTCGCGGGGTTGACCGTAACGGCGGTAATAACGACGAATCGGCGGGTAGGCTTCGGGGGTCGGCACTTTCTTCTCGTAAAACTTCCCCGTCCCGTAGTCACGACTTTTCGGTGGATCTAACCCGTAACGACTTATGTCATCCGAAGATAGACGAAGAGCATCCAGATAAACGCCTTCGTGCCCTCTCTCACGCAGAAAAGAGAAAAGCGTCAAAAACCCCAGGGGTCTTGCCCAAAGGTTATAGGCAGCGAAATCGTAGATCCAGGGATTAACCAGCAGGACGCGAACCAATTTCCGGTTCCTTCTCGATAAGCCGCACGTCTTTTACCAGGAAGTTGGGCCCGATGCCTGACGAATCCACACTTACTTCTTTTCCCCTCCATTTTCTTTTATGGCTCAGCATTTTGAGTTTGACGCAGGTCATCTCAATGACGCAATCATGAAATGACATAGCTATGTCGTCAATTTCCCTGAGCTTTTTCTCCACTTCGGGCGTTTCGGCGTAGAGAAACATCGCTCGTGTCGCTTTTTTGCCTGCAGAGGCACCGGGAGAATTGCATCTTCGAAAATTGCCGTATTTTTCCGCGAGTTTTGCGACAGTCGACATCGGAATGACCGAAAAGTGGCAGGTAAAAAATTTGTCCCCGTAGCCAGATCCCCCGACTACGAGCAAATCCATCGTTTTTTCCGGCCCGCCTTCTCGGGCTGTAAAATGGTTCTTGCCGACCATTATCGAAAGCTTTTCGCCCGCACGAGTAACCGCAGTGTATTTTTGCCCACCGGCCGACATCAACCCGTAGATCAGCAAAACCACAAGTGCCAGCGCGCCGACGAACTTGAGGTTATTTCCCATCGTTTTCTCCTACGGCAAGGTTCGTCCGAGTTCTCTCGCAGGGCTTTATTTCAGCAACCATTATATACTGTGACGAAGTTCAGCGTCCGGAACTCGCATCCGCACATCGGCTGAACTTAACCGAAGGACCATGGGTGTTCAAGGCCATCCTCATGACCTTTTTCGCTCATTCCCGTCCTTGATTCACTATATTACGGTTGATACAGTGGTAGTCAGCAGGCCAAAAAACACCCGATGATGAATTGGTCCTTTCTGGATCTGCGACGAATCGTTTCGTAGACATCTGACTCTGTGGCAGGAGGTGTTCAACGTGGGAGGAAGCCCTGTTCCAAAAGAGATGGAGACGGCTGTAGAGTACCGCGCATCGATCAAAAAAATCAGGGGATGGTGCGGTCTTCTTGGCTTTTTCGGGGCGCTTATGATCTGGCAGGGAATTCAGCTGGTGGATGTCGGCTTGGATTTAGCATGGGTCGGGGTTGCCATTGGAGTCGCGCTTATAGCGGTAGCCATTATCGGGGCTATCTGGCCATCGCCTCCCACAATGCTGGCCGAGGCGATAGCATTTGGATTGATCGCCGCCTGGGATCTGGGGCTTGCTATTTTGAGCAAGGGAGAGGCCGCAGATCTCGCGATCTGGGGAGTGATCGAAGCGGGGATTGCCGTTTATTTGTTGGTCAAACTGCCAGGCTTTATTCGCACCGCACGGGAGAAACCGCCCAAGGAGGTGCTCAAACAACTCGACGATGTCTGTAAAGAAATACGAAAAGGCAAACCGAAAGAAGAGAAAGATCTTATTGACTTTCGAGCGGGAAACAAGCGCTGGCGGGCGCGGCTATCGGGCATCGGGACATTTCTCGAACAGCAAAAAGGTCACGACGTTGTCTTCGCAAGTCCCTCGGAGGTCAGCGTCGAGGACCGCACAAAACCGGGAAAAGACCCCAAAAAACGCCCCGTAACTCTTCATGTAGCCGACAAAGAATGGAAATGCAAAATGAAAAAAGAATACCTTGACCGGCTTATTGAGTGGCTGGCAAGTGACGAAAACTCCGAGACCTCAACAGAAGAGCCGCAATTAGAGGAACCTGTTTGAAACAAAAGAACACCGAGTTTGCCAGTTTGCCAACGGCTCCCCCCTATCAACTATCAACAGGATATTTCATCTTCGTAAACAGGGAAATATCGATTGATAGTTGGCAGGTCAAATCGGGAGAGTATTGATTCTTTGGATTCTCTTTGCAGCAGAAATTCGAACGAGCGTTCCACAAGTTCTTCCTTGCTGATATCCCCACCGGTGAGTTTCTGATAATAGTCATCCTCCACTGTCACTGTATGGTGGCTTGCGCTGCCCGATTCCTCGACAGTCACTTCAAAAGTTTTTTCGCTCTGTTTTTCCACAGCAATCATACCATTCTCCTTCCGCAGTTCTTCCATTGGAAAAATGCGCACACATTCGATTATTTTACGACACTATCGACTAGAAAAATTATGTCAAATCATCAGGCACGGAAATGCTGGCAAAGAGACCCTAATCCACTGTTTTACGGGTAGAATTGAGAACTGCAGAACCGTGTTTTACGCTACGTTTCAGACAAACATCTTTACTTCACCTGGGCAGTACTCTATAGTATTTATTAAAGAAAAGGACCCAGTTAGGTAGCGAACATTGCACATTTAACTGCGAGAATCAGATTACCAAGGCGGGGTGGTTTTTATCAACTTTAAGATTGGTTTGAGAAAATTTTTGCAGGATCTGAAGCAAAGGCGATATCGATACCGCCAATTTCTTGGGGGCATTTTCCTATTGTGCATTGTGTTTTTCGCGCGACCCGTCCTGTGGCTTCTCATAAGCGGAACCATTTTGTGCATACTGGGAAATATCGTGCGTCTGTGGGCCGCAGGGCACGTGCGCAAAAGTAAAGAGCTGGAACGCCATGGCCCGTATGCCTTCGTCCGTCATCCCCAGTATCTCGGTAATTCCCTCATAGCCATAGGGCTCTCTTTGGCAGCTGGCTTGCCGCTCGCCATTCTGATATGGGTGGCGCTGTTTCTGGGTTTTTATGTGCCTGCAATACGCAGAGAAGATGCGAAATTACACCGGCGTTTCGACGAAGACTGGGAGAAGTGGGCCGCCCGAACTCCCGCAGTGGTCCCCCTGCACGGTGCGCCAGACAATCCGGGCGTGCATGCGGCAGAATGGAGCCTCCTACAGGCTCTGAAAAATGGAGAACCTGCATGGTTAATCACCATCGGCGGATCGCTCTGGCTGCTCTGGACAATATGGACCGGTGGAGTCGATTCGACTCTGGCTTTCCTTGCAAACATATAAAATCTCTCTCGCCGTTAGTTCCGACCGTAACACGGGAGGTCTCTTCCGAATTTCCGCAGGTGGTCCCTCAATCCCCATCCATCCTATCCCGCCTGTCCTGTGTTCAATATCGTGGCAGTCCTGCACCTGTAAATCTCACACACGCGGAGAAACAAACGATGATTATCAAGCGAAATGCTGAAGATACCCTGATACCGCTGGAGATGTTTCACGGCGACACACTGCAATTTGGTCTCCTCGACGGGAAGACCGTCCAAATTGAACTGGTTGATACGGGCGCGGAAATCATGGAAACCACGCTCGAAACACCCGGCGTCGAAGAACCGGGCGCGATGACAACGTACCGGTTCTGGGCCGACCTCAAAGTCAACGGTTCCGAAACACGTCTCGAACGAGAAGTCGGAACCCAAAATAGCTTCTACGAACCGTGGGTCCTTGACGGAGTTCGCGTCTGGTTGGACGCCGTAGACGCCATCTTCCAGTTTATGCGCGAAACGCACGCTCCCTGCCGATTGCGCGAGGCCTGTTCGCATCGTCATCCACCCCGATATCAGGCTCGATTTGCGCTGCAGGACGCCTCGGCCCGGATCTGCCCGAAAACGGTTCATCCCTGGTGTCCGCTTCCAGAGGATGGGCTGAAAATCGAGAACTGTTATCGGGGAGAAGATTGCTGGATGGGCGCCTACGATGGAGCATCCGCGCATGGCGGGTTGGATATCAACCAGCCCAGTGGGACGCCTCTCTATGCGCCGATTGGGCTCGACGACCACTTCCTCTACAATAGCCTGGAAGTGGGAAACAACAACAATCGGTGGCGGGGAATTCGCTGCTGGCCGAACGGTTCACAATGGATTCTACAGTCCTGCCACATGACCCGGCTGACCGTTCCTGAACACCAACCGCTCGAAGGGGGACAGCAGTACGCCGAAGGCGCGGGAACAGCCGTTGGAACCGTCGAACACAGCCATTTCACGTTTGCGATCTTCGACCGCGGCGAACTGATACGTCTCGACCCCTGGATCCTTTTCTGGCAGATGTACCGAGATCAGAACGAAGCGGAGTGAGAGCGTCTATGCTTTTGATCCACATTCTAAACTGCAGCCGAGGCTGATACGTATTTGGCCCAGAGAGACCGCTCCCTGGATCATTGCGAACCCGTCGTAAGATGGGCGAAGTAATCTCGTCGTTTTGTTGGCCCAACAGCGAGATTGCCGCGGCGTCCCGCTGCGCGGAACCCCTCGCAATGACATGGAAATCCGATTGGCTGAGTGTAACGCACGCCAGGCGTGTACGACCCGCTGGCAAGGTACCGTTTAGTGATCCGGTTGGTTTTTATGTGGCTTGCAGAGGCAACTTTCAACAACCGTAACATGCTCCGAGACTCCTGCGCGAAGCGCTTTCGGAGTGCGGTAAACCGCTTTTGCTTTCGTTCTTCTCTGGAGCGGACGGGAGGTCAGAACGCCGCCTGACCACAAACCCCGGCCCTCACATAAATCCGGGGCTGACGACCCGGTCCACAGGCTGGAGACCCTGTGCCACATACGTTTGTAGCTCACGGCATGGCAGAAGGCTACACAGGCACTCGCCGCATGGCGCATTGCAATGACACGACTGCCTAGCCCGGATTTTACGGATAATTGGAAGCCATTCTTGCCAAATCAGGGTAGAATCTTCATTGAACACCGTTCATAACCCTTCTCAGCCAAAAATCCGGGCTAAAAAACGGCGCATAAATCTGACAACTTAAAATCAGTGATCAGCAACGAGGCGAACGCTACTTTGAAAAACGATTGGCTTTAACTGCTTTTTCACAAGGAAGATACAGATATCTTCCGGCACAGTAACACTGGCCGGAAATTGTGAACACTTCTTGTTGTCGTAAACTCTTACTTCTGAACGGCATGCGCCGTTTTATATAGCCTGCATCCGTAAGATGCAGGCTAGAAAGCGTTTCTAAGGGCCAACGGCCCGGCAGATAGCAGCCCAGGGTACAGAGGGCTGAAAGTCCTCGGAGCCCTGCCGTTACCGAGCCCTGAAAGGGCTGCATATAACAGCCCGGGGTGAAGAGGGCTGAAGGTCCTCGGAGCCCTGGGGCAAGGGTGCGGAGAAAAATATAGTGGGCTGAAGGCCCACCATAAATCCGCTCCCAAAATACCGTATCAGAAGCGGACGGGTTAGAACGTAGCCGGAAACCTGCTGCTTTCGCGGCAGAAACGGCCAGCGACAAACGGCAGGTCCGCCTCGTCCGCCGTACGGCGGAGAACTACAGCTCACGCAAGGTGACAGGGGGGCTTCCTTGTTTCCGGGGACGTTCTCCTCAGGCTTCCTCGATGAAACCTTTCAGCCGCGATCCTGTCTCCCGGAGCAGATCTTCCGGCAGGTTTTCGCCCCAGATTATCTCAAGCGAAACGAATCCGGTGTAGTCGGCAGCTTTCATCCGCTTCGCCAGATCCCGGACGGCCGTGTTTTCGGGCTCGAGAACATCGTCATGGACGTGGAAATGCCGGATCCGGCTTTTGAGCGCCTCGAACGTCCGGTCGTCCATTTCCGCATGATTCCACAGAACCCCGAAATTGTCGGTGGTAACCCTTCTGATCACTTTGCTGGCTTCCTCAGGACCTTCGATTATGTCATGGCCGCATTCGAGCATTGGACAGCTCCCGGAAGACTTTGAGTATTCGCCGACCTCATCGAAAGCCGCTGCCACCCGGTCGGCCGCTTCGCCGGTAAGTTCTGGTATTCCTCCTCCGGCGAATATCCTCACGACCGGCGCGCCGAGATCGGCCGCCAGATCCAGATTCGCCCTGGCACTCTCCAGATTTTCCTGATGTTTCTCGGTTTCAGGGCAGGCAAAGTGGACGGATGTCGCCACGGAAGCAACCTCGACCCCTGCGTCGGCGAACAGGTTCTTTACCCGCTGCCTTTCTTCCGACGTCGATTCAGATGAAATCCCATGCGCGTGGCCGGCATCAACTCTGATCTCGATTCCATCGTAATCCGTCTCTGCGGCGAACTCGATGGCTCTTTCGATCTGCCACTCGGGGCAAACAAACGTCATGAAACTCAGTTTCATCGTTCAATCCTCCAGTCACGAGATTGTTACGCATTGGCCGGACTCGGCTGATCCATAAATTGCATCCGTGATCTTTTGCATCAAAAGCGCCCGTTTGATATCCGTTTTCGGTTCACGCTCTTCGCGAATCGCACGGACAAAATCATTGACTACATTGCCACTTCCCCCGCCGTCGCCTTCCTCCCAGAGCGTCTCCGATTCCACGCCTTTGCCGGGGACAAAACGGTCAAGAATCACAGCGTTCGGTTTGCCTTCCTGAGGTCGCATCGGCAGGTGAAGTGTGCCTTCCGTGCCGATGATTTCCCAGGCCTGGTCGCTTGTAGCGCTTGAAAATTCCGCCCGTTCCATGGTCAGTATGATGTCCTCTTCGCATTGGATAAGGGCACAGTAATGTGCGTCGGCGTCGGAACCGGGTGCGACGTATTCTAACATTTTTTCGGCCACGGGCCACCAACGCGCGAGCACGGTTCTGGGCTGAATCTGCCAGTCCGTTATGCTCATCAGGTAATCCAGATCATAGCAGCTCCAGTTAACGAGTATTCCACCGCCATTCAGTTTCATGCTTTCCCGCCATGGAGGTGGTTCGTCGCGCGGTTCGGCCGGTGCCGGAAGGACCGCTCTGATTCTGACGACGCGGATTTTGCCCAGGGCTCCCGAAGCGACACATCTCGCCGCCACTTCCGCATGGCCTGTAAAAGCCATTCGGGGCGAACAGCACGCGATCACCCGGTCGTTCTGCAGCTCCATCATCTTTTCGACCTCGTCGACGCTCGCCGCGACGGGTTTTTCCAGAAGCACGTGTTTGCCGCATTCGAGGGCGCGGTAAGCCACGGGAGTGCGATCGGCAACGGGCATCGCGAGTATTACGGCCTCAATCCGATCATCCTCCAGCAATTCTCTATCGCTGTCATATCGCGAGTCTATTCCGAACTCTTCGCCACGTGATTCCGCCCTCTCTTCGATCAGGTCGGCCACGGCCACGACTTCGGCCGCGGGAGATTCTTCGGCGAGTTTCAAGTGACTGCCGCTTATTACGCCGCATCCAATAACACCCAGTTTTACAGGTTCCATCGCCATTCCTTCCCTTCAGTCCGTAAAATCTTTGGCATACAGACCACAGTTACGCTAAGTCCTACGGGATATTGATGGCGTTCGTCAACTTCCAGGTCCGGATGAAGCGGGCTTTCAGTCCGCATTGATATCAGCATTTCCCCGTTCCCCCAGGCCTACGCGGCCTTTCAGACCACTCCAGCCTGGGCTTTTATGAATCGCCCCGTTGGGGCGCAGAAAAACTCGAACGACATTCGAAATTTTGCCCGTCGTATGAAGCACCTGCCCCGGTTCCGCGCCGGGGGTTAAACGATTAACCACTATGCGTGGGTGCAAAAACACCAGGTCCTCCGCCGGTCCTGTGCCGGTGTCGGCCATGGATTCGTTGGAATGGCCAATCATCCGTCACCCGCTTTCCCTTTGCTCACACTTCTTCTCCCGTCGCAAATTAATGCACCGCATAGCCGATGCCGGTCGCACCAAAACCATTTCCCGTGAACCAGCAATGCAGCCTTCCGTTGTCGGACACGACCGTTGGATACGACCTCTGGTGATCGTCGAAAGTTCCTTCCTCCCCGACACCAAGTTCTCCATCGGGACCGTATCGCTCGGCCCAGTGCCAGTCCAGACCGTCTTTGCTGGTAAGCCTGTGGACGCGGTAGGCCGTTCCGAATGTATTGACCCACATGGTATAGATCCCGTCCTGTTCGATAACACACGGTTTCGAACAGATATATTCGTAGGGTTCCACATCGAATCCGCGCGGGGCCACCAGCAGATAGTCGCAAGGTTTTTCCCAATGAAGGCCATCTTCGGATTCCGCGTAGGCAATTCCAATCTCAGGGATCGTGTCGCCGTGCCCCGACTGAACACCTTCGGGTTTCGCAAAATATCTTCCGATTGCGGTGTAGTACATGCGGAATTTGCCGTCCTCATGCAAAACCCAAACGCTCCCCGTACCCTCCGAATCGTAGGGTCGATCGAGGGGAATCCCGGGATTTCCTCCGTGATAACACCAGCTTTCTCCCCTGTCCGTTGAGACAGCGACTCCTGTTGTGTTCGGCAATTTATCGTCATCACGCCGTCCCCATGCTCCGAAGTAGAGGAACCAGCGGTCGTCCGCAACAGGCAACAGGAAAGGGAAACTCGGTCCGCAACAATTATAATCGCTGCCCACCTGGGGGCCGAGCAGGGGACCGGACAAAGGCTGCCACCGGTTCGGCCTGTCGACGGACGATTCCGCCTGCAGAATATAATTTCTCCCCCCGGAATCTGTCCCCCAGTAAACCATACGGTACCTATTACCAAAATGCACAACATGGGCGGCCCCTGCCCGTGAGGCATCATAAGGAGGATTTAAACGCCCGGGAGAAATGACAGGTTTTGACCGGGGGATATTCCAGTGACATGACTTACTGTTGTTCATCCAAATAAACACCTTTAATATCTGATTCGCTTACCGCTATTTTAACGAGAATCAACCATTTTGGACAAAAGCGGAGCGTCCACATGCATAAAAACGTCTGCGACTGTAAAATCAGTTGTCAGTTCGTGGCATGGGTGTCACGGATCAACGGCTAATTGATCCGTTTCAATCATCAGGATGAGGAGCTTGATATTATGGACGAACTCAAACTGGGCGTGATCGGCGTGGGTTCTGTGGTACGGGAAATATACGAAAGTCTGTATTATTCGAGTGAATACTCGGACTTCACCTCCGTGGAGGCTGTCGCTGAAACGAACGAAGAACGCCTGAATGATTTCTGCGACAAGCACGATATACCCGCGTCGAGAAGGTTCACAGATTATGAAAAGATGATCGAGACCTGCGAGCTTGATGCGGTCCATGTAAACACCCCTGACTCGCTTCACGAAGCCCCCACTGTGGCGGCACTGGATGCGGGATTGGACGTGCTGCTGCCAAAACCTTTTGCCGATAGCATTGGCTCGGCCCACCGTATGCGGCTGGCCGCGCTACGGAATGATCGGATGATCGGAGTCGATTTTCATAAGCGTGGCAACCCTCAGTTGATAGAAGCACGGCAACGGTACGGTGCAGGAGAATACGGGGAATTCCAGTACGGATACTGGGAGATGATCGATCGGCTGATGGTGGTCGATCCCAACCACGAACCGCCTTTTTTTGCGACATCCGATTTCGCGGAGAAAAATTCCCCCATTTCTTTTCTCACTGTGCACATGGCGGATTCTTTTATGCAGATCGTGGGACTCCGCCCCGTCGCGGTCCGCGCTAAAGCCTGGAGCCAGAAACTGCCCTCCCTGAGTCCAAAATCGGTGAACGGTTACGACATGTGCGAGACGGAAGTGGTCTTCGAGAACAACGGCGTTGTCCATTTCGTCTCCGGCTGGCATTTCCCCAACCCCGCTCCCGCCATTTCCAATCACATTGCGCGAACGATCTGTACCGATGGGGTGCTGGAAATTATGCAGACTTCGGGATTCTGGGAAATAACAGAACGTGGCGTGGAAAACCGGAACGTTCTGTTTCAAAGGACCGACTCGGATGGCAAGGTAACCGGATTCGGCATGTCGGTGCCCGGCGACCTTTTGCGCAAGTTTGCCGAGCAACGCGCCGGAGAGCTGGAGGAATCCGAAACAAAAAAACTCCTCGACCCGATGACGCTGGGGTTCTGGAGCACGGCCATCGTGGAAGCGGCCCACGAGAGCCTGCACCGGGGCGAAACCACGGAGAACGGCGTAACGTTCGGGCCACAACTGCAAATCAGCGATCTGCTGAAAGAACAACTCGGGGAAGACGCGGTGGAATACGAATAACTTGCGCCTGTTTGTCCTGAGGTGGACCAGCGGTCAATGATCGCGATAGTCGGGGCAAAGCAATAATAAGAATTTACCCTTTTCCCGGGGAGTCAACGCATTATGAATCGGCATCTCCAATGGCTTCTTCTGATCGTAGCGGTTTTTCTTGCAACCACACAATCAGCGTCCGCGCGAACGCTCAAAGTTGGGCCGGGCCGACCCTTTTCGCGCATTGAAAAAGCCAGTGCCGCCGCGCGTCCGGGTGACGTAATACTGGTCTATCCCCGGAAAAATAATGCGCCATACAAAAAGACCGCGGTGTTCGACCGCGGTTTCAGCCCGCCGAATAAAACCTCGCTATCCCCAAAACAAAACTCGTTCGGACGCCACAAAAAATCCCCATTTGTCAATCCGGCGGACGATAACTATCGACCGGTTTCGCCATTCAAAACGAGCATTCCTGCTCGCCGGATCAAATTGCCGCCATATCCCGATGGGGATAAAGAGCCCGAACCTCCGCTCGCGTGGCAGTATGTTCATCCCGCCCGGAAACGCCGCCGCACCGACAGAAATCGGCCGGTGCTGGGAGCAATGCAACCCCGTCAGCGACCGTAACCCCGGGCATAGTCCTCCCGGCACCGACGTTCAATATCCTCCGGGTCCTCGCCGAGTTCTTCCACCATTGCCGAGTGCATACGTCTTATTCGATCCGTGTGCTCGGGGTCTGCCGCGAGGTTATCGAACTCCCCCGGATCGCTCTCCAGATTGTACAGCTCACGCTCCGGCCCGTGCTCTTCGTCCATTCGGTTGTGGTAGACGTATTTATGGGCCCCCTGGCGGAGCATAGTGAAACCGGACGCGATATTGTGGGCGTAATATTCGCTGAGTGCCACATCCTTCCAATCCGTGTCGGCATCATCCATCCATTGCACCATCGAGTCGCCGTCCCAATCCGGGGGTGCTTCCGCTTCTGCCAGTCCCACGATTGTCTGAACCAGATCGACAAGAGAACAGGCTCCCTTGCGTCGCTGGCCTCCACTCCAACGTTCCGGATAACGCACGATCAGGGGCACCCGGGCGGCGTGTTCGTACATGCAGTTTTTCCACCAGAGGCCATGATCCCCTTTATCTTCTCCGTGATCTGAGGTATAGATCACAACCGTATCCCGGGCCACATCGCTCGATTCGATTGCGTCGAGCAACTCGCCGATCAAATCGTCATACCAATCGACAAAAGCCCAGTAGAGGTCTCGCCCCTTCTGTACAGTATCGGCTTCCGTTTCAGTCAAACCGAATCCGTAGCGGAGATGCTTGTAATTTGTAGGGAGCTCTTCCAAAAAACCTTCCGGGATTTTCGGCATCGGCACCCGGCCCTTGTACTTTTCGTAGTACGGTTCAGGCACTATGAGGGGAAAATGCGGTGCCAGATGACCGACAAACAGGAAAAATGGCTCTTCCTGTTCCCCCTGATCACTCAGAAATTCCAGGGACTTGCTGTGAGCCGTACGATCATGGTTGAGTATGTAGGAATCGTCCCCCGCGTAGAACTTACTGGAGCGATTCTCCCAACTCTTGAAATTCGGCGAGGTATCATCCGCTTCACGCCGGACACCTGTCCCGCCTTTATGATGCTGGTTGCACGGGCCTTCGGGCAAAAGATCGATGAAACCGTACCGCCTCTGGGCGTCGTAATGTTGTTTGCCACACAGGAAAGGCCGGTAGCCGGCGCGGCGAAGAACCCGCGGTAAAGACGGGTATTCATCGGAGGGCAACCAGCAATTGTTGCTCCAGGCCCCGCACCGACTGATGTACTGGCCCGCAGTGAAACTCAGCCGTGATGGCACACACAACGGCGAGTTGCAGTAGGCATCATCAAAAACAACCCCCTCCTCAGCCAGTCGGTCAAAATTTGGGGTATGTACCAGATCGTCGCCGTAACAGCCCATCACGGCGGGATCGTGCTCGTCGCTCATGATCATGACGATATTCGGTTGGTTCGACATCGGTTACTCCAACGGCAAATCAGGCTCGATATGCAAATCCTCGGGTGGGGTGACCGGCACCTCCCGCATTTCCCCCAGCGCCTCGGTCTGGGGACAATGATCGTACGCGTAGCGGTAGGCCCGCGAAGAACCCTGAACATACTCCCAAACGATCTCACAGGCGGGAGTCACCTCGAAAACCCGTTTCCCCGCAGATTCGCAGATCATTGTGTTACCATTTGGCAGACGTTCGGCGCTCGATGTATAGGACGAGTGGAATTGCTCTCCATTTTCATACACCCATTCGACTTTTTTGCGGACGGGGTCGATCTCCAGCACGTACGATCGGCCCGCGTGGCCCAGATCTTTCCAGGGTGAGGCCCCGTTATCGAAGACAAGGACATTTCCGGCGCCCGGCAGCTCTTTTGCAATCATGTACGGTTCGTGCTGGCCCGAGAGACCACCAAAATAATCGCCGGAGTATTCCCACACCACGTTTCCGCTTTCGCGATCGATGAGATAGCTCGTGTCGAGATTGCGCGGACTGATCATCACGTTGCCGGGTCTGAAACGCTCATCTCCGTCATCAAAATGGCGGTTTTCGGGAAGCGCACGCACGGTATTGACATGGGTCCAATCGCAGATTGTGCTGTTGTAAGGCCCGGCGAACCATTCGGGAGAAGCGGTGATCCGATAATGATTGATATCCAGATGTTCATGGCTCATCCATTGCCAGACAACTTCACCATCTCGATCAACTTCAAGAACGGTATCGCCATAAATGGTCTGGCCCTGCCATAGAGGGTTATGAACTTTCTGCAGTGTTTCTTCGGGCACGGCATAGCGGCAAATCACAAGTGTATTGCCGTTTTCCTTGCGGAAGACATCGTGGTGAGGTCCCAGGTATTCTTCGTGAGGAATCTGGTTCTCCGGGAAGTACTGCCAGACGAGTTCGCTATCCCAGTTGTATTCCTCAATGACTCCATCGGTGGCCATCATGTGACCCCGCTCGACAAGGAGACGACCGTTCTCCAGCAAGCGGGCACGTTGGACTTTGGCCTCGGTGGTGTCCGTTTGAAGAGTCCAGCCGTTCATTTCCCGGCCGTTCATATCAACTAAATGAACTCCCAGGCCACCCCACAAAATCGTGTAGCCATTATAGCACTTCTGGGGGCCATAGAGAGTCGTCCCCACCGGGTAAACTGTTCGCATTATCGATCTCCTTTTTCTCAAACACGATTTGTGTTCTGCATCTGCGGGTGTGTTATGACGCACCTGCAGCAGGACGTCAAGTGCGTTAGCCGATAACGGTTTTGAAGCGCAGTGGATTTGAACGCCGGAAAATGAAAAATTCTGTTATCCGCTGAAACCCCATTTTAGTGCAAGATATGCCACACTTGACTGTTTTATTCCCAACATATGGCCGTATGGTTTTCTTGCGCGTCAGAGGAACTGGCCCTAAAATGACCAAACGGGAACCGACTGAAAAGTTGGGGCCGCGGGAGAACAGCATTTGATTGGAAACTGGCGGAGGAAATATGGCTGATTTTTGCCACCTGCACGTTCACACTGAATACAGCCTGCTGGACGGAGCTTGTCGAATCGACAAGGTTGCCGAAAAAGCAGTAGAAATGGGTATGCCGGCCGTTGCAATGACGGACCACGGGAATATGTTCGGTGCCGTATCTTTCCATAAAACGATGAACAAGCACGGCGTAAAACCGATCATAGGCTACGAAGGGTACCTCACTCTGGGAAACCGCACCGATAGATCGTATGGAGGCGGGCAACAGGATCTGTATCATCTTACACTGCTGGCACGCAACCAGACCGGATATCAGAATCTTCTCAAACTGACCAGTCTTGCCTATACGGAAGGACTTTATTACAAACCTCGAATGGATCAGGAACTCCTCGAGAATTGCGCTGAGGGAATCATTTGCCTGACAGGTTGCTTGAAAAGCCGGCTTAACGATCTTCTCCTGGCGGATGCTCCGGACGAAGCACGGAAATGGCTCGCGGAAATGCAGGGCATTTTCGGCCCGGAGTATTTCTTTGTTGAGATCCAGGACCATGGCCTTGAGGAACAACAACGGGTCCTTCCGAAAGCCGTGCAAATGGCCCGGGATATGGACATACCGATTGTGGCCACCAATGACTCTCACTACCTCGAAGCCAAAGACCGGGAAGCCCATGACGTTCTGCTCTGCATAAGCACCCGCAGTACTCTGGACGACCCCGACCGTTTTCGCATGGACAGCGGCGAGATTTATTTCAAAAGTCCTGAAGAAATGGCCGAGCGTTTTTCGGACTATCCTGATGCTTTGAGCAACACGTTACGAATCGCGGAAATATGCGAAGTCCAACTCGACGAAAGTCCAAAATTCCCCGCCTTTGAACGGGGAGATATCGATGACAATGCCAAACACCTCCGCGAACTTGTCCATCAAGGTCTGGAAGGCAGATACGGCAGCATCCCTGACGAGATGGAGGAAAGGCTGAATCACGAACTCGACATCATCGAGCAAATGGGCTATGTCGACTATTTCTTGATTGTGTGGGATTTTGTCCGTTTCGCCCGGGAAGAAGAAATACCCGTCGGCATGAGGGGAAGTGGTTCATCCAGTGTCGTGGCTCATGCGCTCGGTCTCACAGATTTCAACCCGATGGATTATGATCTGATTTTCAGTCGGTTTCTTGATCCCGAGCGCCGGGAGCAACCCGATATCGATATCGATCTCTGCGAGCGGCGGCGGGAAGAAGTCATCGATTACGTGCGGCAGCAATATGGCGAAAACAGCACCGCACAGATCATTACGTTCGGGACCCTGATGGCCCGCAACTGCGTTCGAGACGTCGGCCGGGTGCTCGATATCTCTCTGGATAAAGTCGACGGTCTTGCAAAGATGATCCCCACCGGTCCGGGCTATACGCTCGAAAAAGGACTGGAAGAAGCCCCTGAGTTGCGGAAAAAAGCCCGCAACGATGAAGACGTGGAACAACTCCTTGAGTACGCTCTTCAACTGGAAGGTTTGCCGCGTCACGCCAGCACCCACGCCGCGGGTGTTGTCAT
This sequence comes from Planctomycetota bacterium, assembly GCA_018334735.1. The sequence continues at coordinate 18,713 of JAGXLK010000001.1, forward strand.
CGCTGACAAACCACTCTGGGAACTTGTCCCACTCTATAAATCTGGCGATGGGGCTGTGATGACCCAGTGGGCAATGGATGATCTTGAGAAAATGGGAATGCTGAAGATGGATTTTTTGGGCCTCAATACACTTACCATCATTCAGCAAACCCTTGATCTGATCGAAGACGGTGGGGAGACGCCCCCCGATCTTGACGCCGCTGAACTGGATCTGGAGGACGAACAGACTTACAAACTGCTTGGGGAAGGTCGTACAAAAGGGGTTTTCCAGTTCGGCAGTCAGGGAATGCAGCAGCTGTTGCGACGTCTCCAACCGAACTGCATGGAAGATCTTATCGCCGTTGTTGCCCTTTACCGACCGGGCCCGCTCAAAAGCGGAATGGTCGAAGATTTTATCGACCGAAAACACGGGCGCGCCCAAATCGAATATCCTCATCCCGATTTTGAACCCGTGCTCAAACCCACCTATGGGGTCATCGTCTATCAAGAACAAATCATGCGAATGGCCCATGAGATCGCGGGGATGAGCATGGCCCAGGCCCTGACGATGATCAAGGCCATCAGTAAGAAAAAAGCCAGTGTTATTGACAAAGCGAGTCAGGACTTTATCGACGGCGCTGTGAAAAACGGCCTCGATCGCGATACCGCCACTAACATCTACGAACTGATCAGCCATTTTGCCGGCTACGGGTTCAACAAAGCCCATGCCTCTGCTTATGCTTTTGTTGCCTACCGGACTGCTTTTCTTAAAGCCCATTATCCCACAGAGTTTATGGCCGGCAGCATTTCCTGTGAAATGGGCGATACCGATAAGGTCGTGGGCCTGATGGAAGAATGCAAAAGTCTCGGGATTGAAGTCCTGCCACCGGATATCAACGAAAGCAAAGTAGATTTTACTGTCATTGAAGACGGGACAATCCGTTTCGGATTTGGAGCGGTCAAAAACGTCGGCACGGGAGCCGCCGAATGTATTATTGAAGAAAGGCAGAAAAACGGGCCATACCGAAGCATCTTCGAATTCTGTGAACGCGTAGATCCTCATCAGGTAGGCAAAGGTGCCGTTGAAGCACTCATGAAAGGCGGTTGTTTTGACGAGTTACCGGGACGGCGTTCCCAGCAGCTCGCCGTCCTTGAGCGCGCAATAAAAGCCGGCGCAAAAGCCCAGCAGAATCGGGCCATGGGACAAACGGGTCTCTTCGGGAAAGACGATATAGACCCGGAGACCCGGGCCGAGCTCAATCTTCCCGATTCTCCCCCCTACTCGCCGATGAAACTGGCAAAACAAGAATCCGAGGCGCTTGGACTCTACGTCCGCCACGATCCCCTCCAGGAACACCGGGCCAGACTCCGACGTCTCACCAGTAACACCAGCGACCAGCTCGAGGCTATGGAAGATAACACCCGCGTCGTGGTCGGGGGCATCGTCGAAAATATCAAAAAACGTCGGCTCAAAGATAAACGTCAGATGGCGGTTTTGAAAGTCCTTGATGTAAAAGGCACGCTTGAGTGTGTGTTATGGCCGGAAACCCGGGAAGAACACGAAGACCTGATTAATTCGGAGGACGTGCTGCTGTTCCGGGGACAGGTTAGCCAACGGCGTGGCACAAGTGTGATAATCGATGATGTGCTTCCACTACAACGCGCCGCTGAACGTCTCGTCGGCGCTGTCCTTGTCCAAATCCCCTGCCGGGAAGCCGGAAGACCTCTCTGGACAGATCTCCAGGATGTTTTTGCCCGCAGCGAAGGGCAAATTCCCGTGTATTTTGATCTTGTCGGAGATGATATGACACTTCGTTGCGAAAAATCCAGGGGTAATGGCGTCGCCGCATCGGAACGGCTCGCCGCCGAGATAGAAGATTTACTGGGGGAAGGGACCGTATTCTTCAGCATCGAAACCGACAAATCCAAAAAAAGATCAAAAAAACAGAAAGGAACGGGATGAGAGTCCTCGGGGTCGACCCAGGAACCCGAATTTGCGGCTACGGAATCATTGAGGCCAATGGCGCCGACCTCAAAGCGGTCGACTACGGTGTTGTAAAAGCTTCGAAAAAAGAATCGCTGGCGCAAAGGCTTCAAATAATCCATACAGCCTTGAAGACAATAATTGAGAAACATAAGCCAGATGTCGTCGCCGTTGAAGGTGCCTTCTACGGAGTGAATGCGCGCACGGCCATCAAAATCGGGGAAGCCCGAGGGGTTGCCCTGCTAGCCGCAACATCAGCCGATCTGGAAGCTGCCGAATATCCACCGGCGACCGTCAAAAAAGCTGTCGCAGGTAATGGACGGGCGCAAAAATCCCAGGTCCAGAAAATGGTTCAGATCGAATTGTCTTTGCCCGAACTTCCTTCTCCCCAGGACGCCTCCGATGCTCTCGCCATCGCCATCTGTCACTGTCATCGGCAACGATTTAAAGACCTAACCTGATTACATCTCTGCTACGGCATCTCGCACAGCCAGGCCGAATTCTTCGGCACTTTCCGGGCCATCTGCCGTGATGATGCGCCCGTCCTTTTCCACAGCTGCCCCTGTATACTCCGCGCCTTTTGCCTTGAGCGTCTCCGAAACGCTCTTGTAACATGTTGCCTTTTTCCCTTCCAGCAAACCGGCGTTCGCGAGAATAGCTGGCGCAATGCAGATTGCTCCGACAATACTACCTGCTTCGTACGAAAAATTGGCAATGTTGTGAGCCTTCTCATCCTCGAAATAGGTCTTGGCTCCACTCCCGCCGACAAAAATGACTGCGTCATAGCCACCAGCCGCGATATCTTCCAGGGCCACATCAGGGGTTACTTTGACCTTGCCCAGCATGCCAACGGCTTCGGATGTCTCTCGGGATGCGATAACAATTTTGCCCCTGCCTCCTGGAAAATTCTTTTCGGCTGCGCAAACTCTTCGTCACGGAAATTATTCGGAGCTATAACCATCAAAATTGCTTTGTCTTCAAGCATTACACTTTTGTCCATGTCTTTCTCCCTGGCTTCCGATGAACCGTCCCCGCCTTTCGAACAAGCTCCAACTATCACAATAAAAGCACACGCCAAACAAAACAACAAAACGGTTCTAATCTTTTGCATTGATGTGATTCTCGTCATCCTGATTTGCTCCTCACAGGGAAAATGGTTTTGGGCTCTTTTCAAATGCTGCGAAGGAAATCGTGCTTGAGGCACTCAGTGTTTATCTTCCTCGTTTTCCTTTTCTTTACCTTGCTCGCTTTTTTCCGCCTCAACGACCGCCTCGGCCGTTTCCGCCATCTCCCCCACACGGTGGGAAACGAGGGCCACGACCTCCTCAGTTCCCCGCTCATCCAGTTCCTGAATCAATTCCTGAACCTTGGCTGGTTCACCGCGTATGGTGTACAGAATCATGTCGCCCCTGCGATATGCCTGCAGGCCCTCAGAAACATCAAGCGGTGAGTACAAAGGCACTAGAGAAACGCTGCTGTCTTGCCTCTCGTCAGCTTCGGAATTCTTTTCTTGGGCCATTTTACTTCTGCGGAATAAAAATATTGATTTCCGGGGTGGGTAAGTATACTATCTAAAGAAACCTTGATTA
>JAGXLK010000197.1 GCA_018334735.1 Planctomycetota bacterium
AGGAGGGAATGTCGAGAAGTAGAAACGGAATAAACACGAGCGCCAGTGGGCTTGCGAATCCCATTTTATTGGAAGTCAAAAACCCCCAGATTTTCACGAATATTCCCGACAGAGAGCCAGGAGAGTGGGCGGCAGCAAATTTAGCAGCCTGCAGATCCGACCATCCACGGGCACCGAAGATATTATGGAGCAGCGGGTAAACGGGATTGCCTGTAAAGTAGAAATTTCGAATTAACCAGGGTGCTGCAGCCAGAACCGCTATAAATGTCAGGGCGAAGACGGGTTTGATGCGCCCCAATAAAGTTTTGCCCTTCCTCAGCCCGCCTATGAGCGTTATCAGAGCGAGAGGGAGGCAAAGGAAAAGAGCGCCTGAATATTTAACTCCAACTGATATTCCGCAAGAAATGCCTGCCACGATCAGCCATTTTAAGTTGCCGGTGTCTTTTCTTTTCGGGAACAGCCAGCAGAACAATGCGAGTACGGCCGCCCCTTTGTAGAAACATCTCGCCAGAGTGATGTGAGCCCGTATCGACGCAATTATGAGCAGAGGACAACTCAAGAAAAAAACAGCAGCCAGTAAACCGATCTGTGAGTAAGGTCCGTCGGAGCGATCGACTTTGTTTGCTTCAGGCGTTTCGGGTTTGGAGCCCGGCTTGGTTTCTGAACTGTCTCTGCTAACGCAAATTTGTTGAGCAAGCAAACCGGCGGCCAGCGCGGCCAGAAGTCCGAAGAAGAACTGCGACATCACGGCTGTTCCGCCACCAACAGTTTTGTTTCCGCCCAGAACAAGGCCGGCCAGGTTAATCATTTCGACGTGCTGAGGAAAACAGGCGTAGACATTATGTCGGAGAAATGAGATCTGGCCCTGGCGCAGATATTCTGCTGGCGCGCCGAGATGGTATTCCAACGTGTCGTAATCCGAGATAGGTGTTCCAGCGGATAGAAGCCCTATCGCAATCAAAGCTATGATTCCTGCCCCCAGGAACCACTCGAATTTGCCCCAGTTTCGAGAGGCTTCGGTAACCTTTTGTGCCAGTTTAATAAGGAGCTGACAGGTAGAGCGATATCCCGGGATGAGGCAGACAATGATCAAAATCCAGAATGCAATTGGATTGAGGAAACCACAGGTCCCGAGGGCCAGCACGAGATAGGGAAATATGCCCAGACCAATGGCCGCCGAGAAAACCAGCTTGAAGGCGGGACGTTCGAAGTTCATACGGAACAGGCGCAGGGCAGAAAGGCCAAGGGAGAGAGAACTGGCGAAGATAATCAGCGCAAGCAACGTGGGCCAGATCGCGTGCCGGGCGAAACCGAGAACGGAAATAAATGCCATCATGGAAGGATGCCCCTGCATTGCTCCCTCCATTCCCATAGCTAAAAACCAACCGAGCAAATACAGACAGGCAAGCGCGGCAGCAATGATCCAGATTATCCTGAGAGATTGCGGACTTTGAGGTTCGTCTGTTGGGCCCAAGTTTTACACCTCGATCATTTTTTTCCCGGCTTGATGTGCGAGGTAAAGCACGCAGTTTTCGCAACCGTCTTCAGACGCACAAAAATTATTATACAGTGCGTGCAAGCCCTGTTGTCGACGGGCCGAGTTCAGCACAGCCGATATTTGTTCTTTGTTTGGGAAAAGGCGACCACTCATTCGGCGAACGATGGTATTGGGAGACCGACGGGGCAGGCCATTCCAGACGGCTTCGACGCGGTTTTGCATTTCCGCATCGCTTTCCTGGCGGCTGTGGGCGATACACAGGGGAATGAGGACGTCGACCAGTATTGCAGTCGCTCGTTGTTTTCCAACAAGACTTCGCGGGCTCGATAGTTTTTTGCCGCCAAATTTGTAACGGTACGACCAATATGGGTGTTCCAGGCTATTGAACATATCGATGAGTGCAGCCCGGATAACTGTATCGATTCGCCGCTTTTTCTCGGGGGACGCGCTACAGATAGTGCGCGATACACTCCCGAACAGACCGGCAGGCAGGTACGCAACGTAAAGTGTTGAAAGAGCGGCGAGACGGCGTGTGGGATAATTAACCGGGCGCGTTCCTCCAAAACTCCAGTGTTCGCGTGAGAGCTGATTGTCGTGGAGCTTTGAGGGCATTGCATTCCAACGTTCCTGCAAACTATTCAAGTAGCGAGTCGTTTCGTTATCCGGATTCTCAATCACCTCATTATTAAGGAAACCGGCGGTTCCGTAGAGCGCCGCATCGAGCACCTCGCGTTTGTGTTGGGGGGTGGCGTTCACAGGAACGATTTCACGGAGCAAAGTCACAGGAGCGGATTCGCAGAGCTGCAGAAATCCCATCCGATTGCTTTTGTAACCGAGCGCTTCGCCGAGTGACTGGTAGAGAACCTGTTCGTGAGATTTCCCATTGAACAATTCTTCCATTCTCTCGGCTTTGCGCAGGATACGGTGGTCGCCAGCGCAATCGAGGAACTGGCCCAACCAATCGGGGTCCATTTCCCCATTTTGGATCGCTTCACGACAAAATCCACGGACGCGTCCCGGCGCCGGCGGAGAGTTCGATTCGTCGGCTTCCAGATCGATTATCTCGACCAATTCATCGATTTCTTCTTCCACAAAGTCGCTGAGGACCAGCTGAGGAATAGCGGTGCCATTTTCCCGGAGAATGGGGCGATCTTCGCAATCGTTCCACATTACAACATGAAGTACCACGCCGTTGTATTCCGGTTGTTTATGGTGACCGTGACCGTACCAGGAGGAAGCAACCGTATGGACTTCGACATCTCCGATGAGCCTTCCCTCATTTTCGAGCAGGATCTCTGCCTGTATAAAATCAGGGCCGCTTTCAACGTTCCACCATCCGGCCGAGAGCACTTCGACCCGCCGGTTTCCATCGGTGCGCAGGTCATCGCTCGAGAAATGGGCACCGAACCACAGGCAGCGGACGACTTCTTCCCGGATATTTTGGTTTGCCTGTCCATATCGAGCCGAGGGTTCGCCGATTTGGTCCGAAAATTCATTGAGAAACCTGCTGTAATGGTCGGAAAAACCAACTGACTGGTGTCCCATGTTCTATCCACCCATCCAGTGAGAGATTATGTTTTCAGGCGCGTCCCAGAAATTCCCCCGATCTTGTATCGACCCTGATTTTTTCACCTTGTTTGATGTGACCGGGGACTTTGACGGTCAGGCCGGTTTCGACAGTTGCGGGTTTTGTTACGCTTGTGGCTGTATCCCCTTTGACCGCCGGGTCGGTATCGGTCACTTCCAGTTCGACATTTGGTGGCAGCTCAATAGAGATCGCTCGGTCTTCGTAAAATTCTACCTGTACTTCCGCATTGTATGGCAGGTACTGAACAAGCCCTTCCATCATGTCACGATCGAGAGTGGTTTGCTCACCAGTATCGGGATCCATAAAAACGTAACCAGCAGTATCTTCATAGAGATATGTCATCCGGCGCGATTCAAGAAAGGCTTTTTTAAGCTTGTCGGATGTGGAGAACCGTTCGGTTTCGATATGTTTGTCATCCAAATTCTTCATTTTAATCTGGGAATAGGCACCTTTTTTCCCCACATATGTTACCTGTGTATCGAGGACAACCCAGAGAGATCCTTCGTATTCGATGACGTTTCCATTTTTTATATTTCCAGCTTCGATCAATGCACAGACTCCTTCGGAGTTATTATTTTTGCCGGTTGACGTACCACCCTGAGCAGGCATTTTAGCATCGGGTTGTAATGAGTCAAGTTACCCGGCTTATTGCGAGAGAGCGGGCGTGCGGAGTTGAAACCCTTTATCATCTCGTTCAAGCCTCGAATTCAAGGCAATTGAGAGACCTTTCTGAACCACGTTGAATCCGAATTTGTCCCGCAGCTCATCCACGCATCGATCGATTCGTCGTTGCCGCTCCAATTTGTCATCGAAAAGTTTCTGTTGGCGCTGACAATTAGGTCGGAGGTCGGATACTTTCACTCCTACCAGCCGCAGACGACGTCTCTGGTCCCAGCGCCGATCCATGAGATGAGATGCGACCGGGAAAATTTCCTCGTCGAGATCAGCAGGTGTTTTCAACGATCGCGAGCGTTCTACGGTCGTGAAATCATTGTAGCGGAGTTTTACGTGAACCGTTCGGCCGACGAGTTGCTTTTTGCGCAACGTTTTCCCGAGTCTTTCTGTGAGATAGAAGAGCATACTTTCCACAAAATTGCGATCGTTGGAGGGCGTCCAGAATGTCCTCTCCCGGCTTAAAGAACGGGGATGTTCGGGCAGGGTCAGTTCCGTTTCGCCCTGGCCTCTCAAAGCGGCATGGATGGAACAGCCTCGGTCTCCGAAGGCTGTTTTCAGCAGCGAGCGCGGGAGGTGACGGGCTTCGGCGACGGTGTGGGCGTTCCACTTGTGGAATTTTTCTCTCGTGGCCCGGCCAATTCCAGGTATCTCTCCAAGGGGCAGTGTCAGGAAGAACTGTTCTTCTGTGCCCGGTGTTATCAATGCAAGCCCGTCCGGTTTGCAAAAATCAGAAGCGGATTTTGCAGCCAGTTTGTTGGTCGCACATCCGACCGATACGGTGAGGTCTGTGCGGGTTCGCACGGTCTGTTTAATGGTCATCGCCAGGGCGCTGATCCACCGGTGATGGCGGGGGACGAGGGTCCGTTTGGGGGGTGGAAGAGCATCGGTTTCCTGACGCACATAGGTGCCACCAGAAATTATGGCGAAAGGGAGCCGACCCAGTGGGCCTGCCCCGCGGCTTCCGTGAAGGCGTTCGCAGCCGGAGACATCAAGATAAGCTTCATCCAGAGAAACCGGTTCCACTTTGGGCGTCAATTCCCAAAGTATAGCAAAGACCTCTTGCGAAAGCCGTTTGTATTCCGAATAATTTCCCGGCCGGTAGGCGGCCTCAGGGCAGAGCCGGCGAGATTGATAAATGGGCATCCCGGCTTTTACACCTTTCGAACGGGCGTCATAGGAAGCCGATGCAACCACACCACGGTTTTCCTGAGCGCTTCCGACAATGACTGGTTTGTTTTTCAGTTCGGGCGAGAGTACACGTTCTGCCGAGGCAAAAAACGCATCAAGATCTACATGAAGAATGTGCGGTTGTTCCACCTGTGTTCCTCCTTTTGGAAATCGACCAGACGACACAGGCAGTATACTATACAAAGATATAGTTTCAAGCTTTTCTCGATTTCTCTTCCGTATATTTCGGATAATTATACGCCGCGAAAATCACACGAGGAATGATATTATGTTGCACTGAGGTAGCTCGGCGGATACCTTGAATTGCTGACAGAACTGTTGCAGGGATCTGTTGAGTTTGTCCCCGCTGAATTTTTAAAACTGAATCAATGTTCTCAGAGCGAGGAGTGGTCTGATGCCGGATCGGATCGAGGTCAAATATTGTCGTCACTGCGGGCACGTTATCCCGGTGGATACCGCGCGTTGCCCGTATTGTCATAAGATGACGATTCGGGGTGAGAAACAAAAAGAATGCCCGTTCTGCGGGGAATTGATCAAAGCGAAGGCCATTAAATGCAAACACTGCGGCGAGTTTCTGGACGGGCGCTCCGAAGACAGGCGCCAGCAGGTTCTGCATATTGAGAATGCCGTAATTGCCACCTCGAAGGGAAAAGAGGGGGCGGAACTCTTCCGGCCGGATGGCCGTCCAATCAGCCGCGAAGAGATCGAGCAGAATCAGACACCTAAGGCTCTACCGTCCGCGGATGAGGATTCCACCGGGACAGAGCAGGGCGAGGGGGCTATAATCCGGGTGCGTGAAGAGGA
>JAGXLK010000198.1 GCA_018334735.1 Planctomycetota bacterium
AAGAAACCGCGGATGGATCCAAAGAATTTACGTTCGTCCGGGGACCGCTCTTCGCCAATATGATCCTCGCCGACGAGATTAATCGTGCGCCTTCTCGGACCCAGGCGGCCCTTCTCGAAGCGATGCAGGAACATTCTGTAACGGTTGGGCGACGCAGTTACGCGTTGGAAGAGCCTTTTTTCGTGCTCGCCACGCAGAATCCGATCGAGCAGGAAGGGACCTACCCGTTGCCGGAAGCCCAGCAGGACCGTTTTATGTTCTTCCTTCAGGTGCGCTATCCGGAAGCAGATGAGGAAGTCGATGTGCTCAAGCGCACCACGACACCGACGATGCCGCACGCGGAGCCGGTTATGAGCGGGGAGGATATTCTGGAGATCCAGCGGCTGGTGCGGGGCGTTCCCATTGCCGATCATCTCACCCGCTACGCCAGCCGCCTCGCTCGCATAAGCCGACTCGACAGGGGAGATGAAGGAAATGAGACGATCCCTGATTTTGTGAAAGAATACGTGGAATGGGGTTCTGGTCCGAGGGCCGGACAGTACCTTGTGCTCGGCGGGAAAGCACGGGCGTTTCTCGATGGACGCTCACATGTCAGCGCCGAAGATATTCGCGCCGTGGCGTATCCCGTGCTGAGACACCGCATTATTGTCAACTTCGCCGCTCAGGCCGAAGGTATCGATTCATCATGGGTTATTGGGAAATTGCTGGATCATGTGGCCGAGCGGACTGACTGAAAGCCTGAAGCCGGAGACCATCGAACGGCTGCGCCAGCTCGAACTCTTCAGTCGCCTGCGCGTGGAAGGTATGTTGACCGGGGACAACCGCTCCACCCTCAAGGGTTTCAGCACGGAATTCGTCAGCCATCGCCCCTATTTCCCCGGCGATGAGTTGCGGCGGGTCGATTGGCGGGCTTACGCGCGCAGCGAGCGATTGGTCATCAAAGAATTCGAGGAACCGACCAATCTCACCGCGGCCGTGGCGCTCGATGTTTCCGGCTCCATGGATTTCGGGGATGATGAGCTGACAAAACACGAATACAGCGTGCGTTGCGCTGCGCTTGTGCTTTATCTGCTTTACCTCCAGCACGATTCTTTTGGCCTGTTTCTGTTCGGAGACCAGCTCCGGCGAACCCTCCCCCCACGTTCCAGTCGCCGGCATTTGATGGGCGTGCTCGCCGCACTGGCCGAAGCGCGTCCAGAAGGGGAGACCTCTCTGGAGACGGCGCTCCGTCAGATTCAAACGCGTTTCAAACGCCGCGGATTGCTCGTCCTGATATCGGATTGTATGGCCGAACCCGATCACGTTTCTCGCGTCCTTTCGCGTTTCCGAAGCCAGGGCACCGACGTCATTGTCTTCCAGGTGGTGCATCCGGACGAACGCGAGTTTCCCTACAACCAGGTCTCACGTTTTACTTGCCTCGAGACGCATCAGGCGGACAATGTGGACCCGTTTGAGATCCGCAATGCATATCGCGAACGTTTTCGCATGCATACCGGCAAACTCAAAGCTGAATTGCTGCGGCGGGATATGGATCACTGTGAGCTGACCGTGACTGAGAACTACGAGAAAATCCTGGGAGATTATCTGAGCAAACGGGCGGAGATCCTGATGTGATACTTTTTTGCATGCCCCATAAATAATCCAAGAATCGGAATCCGAAACATGTCTTTCAGTTTCCCCTGGTTTCTGGCGGCTCTGGTTTTTGCCGCCATCCCCATCGTGCTGTATCTGCTTTTCCGCATGCGGAAGCAGAACGTGGAGTGGGGGGCGACGTATATCCTTCAACTGACCCTTCAGGAGAAGGTCAGAGAAAGCCGGTGGCGACAGTATATCGTGCTGGCCGTGCGCACTTTGATCCTGGTGCTGTTGGTAGCGGCGTTTGCGGGACCGCTTCTGCGGATGGAGCGGCCGCCAGGAGGGAAATTCCCGCGGGGCGGTAGCGGGGCTCTGACGCGGGTTGTCCTGCTGGATAATAGCCTCAGCATGAAGGCCGAATACGGAAGCGGGACACGCCTGAGCGAAGCGCGACGCCTGGCAGCTGAATTGCTGGAAGATGCCCGGGGAGGCGATTCTTTTCTGCTGCTCACTACCGGTGAAGATGACGAACCGATCAGGATTGACGCCGGGAGCCGCCGTAAAAAAATAGGCAGAAAACTTGCGGGACTGAAAAGCGCAAAACACGGTGGTGTGACGCGAGCGCTCGAAAAAGCCTACCGGCATTTTCTTACGACGCGAACCCCCAACCGCCAACTCGTATTTCTCACCGATTTTGCGGCGATTGATTTCAGAGAACCGGAAGCGCTTCGGCCCGTTGCCAAATCCTTCCTCCAACAGGGCGTGGACTGCTACTTTCACGTGCTGGGAAACCCCAAAGATACCAACAGCAGCCTCATTTCCGCCGGTTTCGGCACGGATTTCCCTCTCGTCGGCCAGGCCTATAACCTTCATGTGCAGGTCGCAAATTACGGGAACCAGCCCTGCGTCGGGGACAGGCTCCTTCTGCTGGAAAACGGCAAAGTTTTCGCGCACAAAGATTACGACCTTCTTCCCAATGAGACCAAGTCGCTGACAGTCCCTCTTGCTTTGCCGGCGGGGGAGCATAATCTTGAACTCCGCGTCGGGGAAGATATTTTCCCGGCGGACAATTATCTGAATCTGGCGGTTTCCGTGCGGGAATCGCTGCCCGTGATGATTCTGGCACCCGCTGAAGACAAGCAGAAAGGTTTCGAATCGCAATCGGAGTTCCTCGCCCGGGTTCTCCGGAGTTCAAAAGCGGCAGAAGGAAACAGCACGATTACGATACAACGGCGAACTCCCGGCAACCTGACGGAGGACATGCTGCGAAAAATCCGGGTGGTGGTGGCGGCGGGGGCCGGACTCGCGCAGGGCGAGAACGCCGGGCAGCTCAAGGATTTTCTTACGACGGGCGGAGGACTCGTTTTTGCTCCGGGACCCGACACTGAGCTTGAAGCGTGCGCGCCGACCGTCGAAGAAATCTTCGGTGTCCGAATGACGGGAGCGTTCACGGATAAAATTGACCACGACCGCTACCGTTTTGCGCAGCGGAGCGAGCTTGAAGACGATTTGCTTCGGGAATTTACCGGCGATCTGAACGCCGACCTTTCCAAAGGACGTATCTACAACCATTACCGGGTCGAGATGCTGCCTGATAGTGCATCTCGCATCCTTGTCAGATTGAGTAACGGCGACCCTCTGCTTCTGGCGGCTCGTTACCGGCGCGGGACGGCCATTTTGTGCACGTCGCCTTTCACCGGCACGTGGAATTCGCTCGTCGTGCGGCAATCATTTCTGCCGCTGGTTTATCGTCTTCTGGATATCGCTTCCGCCGGTAGTGCTCCGTCGCGGAATCTGAGAGAGGGGAAGCCAATCATTTGTTGTATCGACGAGTTGCCGTCGGAAGGGCGAGCGGAAAAACTCTACGTCGCTACGCCCGACAAAACTCTGGAGGAACTGCGGTCCGTAAAAATCGCTGACAAGAGCTATGTGCGCTACGATTCGACCTCTGAGCCGGGGCTTTATAACATTACAGATAAACGTGGCAATGTGCTGCGGAGTTACACGGTTTCCGGGAAAAATGCCGAATCCGATATGCGACCGCTCGATGAGAAAAGCGTACAGATGTTGGGGAATATTTTTTCGACCGATTTCACCCGGGGCGAAGCGGATTTGCGCGGCGCTATGGTCACCGCCGGGTATTCTCTAATGTTGACGACCTGGGTGGTAGCTGTTCTGGGGGGACTTTTGCTGCTGGAAACATTACTCCTGCGAGTCTGGTTCTGATGGAAACCGTCGATCGAACATATCAGCTTCTGGGCAAAGGCCTGCTCGGCCCCTGGCAGGTGGCCGGCGTGACGATCGTCGGACTGATCGTTGTTACCCTGCTGCTCAGGGGCGACCTGAAGGGTGTGCCGCAGCGTCTGCGTTTGGGGCTGTTGACCGCCCGGGCGGTTATCGTGCTTCTGGCGGGCTGGTTTTTGTTCCAGCCCTCTTTGTATGTGAAAGAAACGCTCAGCCAACCGGGTCGGTTGGTCGTCGTGCTGGATGATTCGGCGAGCATGGGGATCCAGGACCCGGCGCCGGGACTTTCCGATCTTCTGGACCGCGTCGAAATCGTGAGGGGCAAACCGCTGAAAGGACGCGTCCGTTCACCGGGAGCCTTCGTTTCTCTGGTCGAACGACTGGAACCGGAAGTGAGCAACGATGCGCAGATTCTGGACAACGTCCTTTCTCGGATTGAAGAGGAACTGCCCTGGAGAGCCACCTTGCGGGACCAATTGAAACGAATGGCGTCCCGCTGGGACGAGAGTGCGAAAAAGATCGACAATCACGCTCAAACGATCCGCTCCGAAATCCTTTCTGCAAAGGTCGGCGGTTCTGGGGCTGACGATGAGACGAGCCAGCGGCGTTCGCGCTTGATGGCTTCGGCTCAGCGCCTCTCACTGGTCGGGCCGGTGTTCCAGAAGCTGGCGTCGCGGCTGAGGACTCTCGCCGAAGAGCGATCTCTCGATCCCACTGCGTTTCGCGAGACGCAAACGTTGATGAACGAAGCTACTGTGGGGCTGGAGGAGGCCCGTGAACAGGCCACGGGAATCCGTGACATCATGGATCGCCGGTATTTTTCGGCTGCTTTGGAAGCCCGGCGGAAGGAACTGAAGTCGCAGGCCAGACTCTCTCGCATTGAAATTGCGCATCGTCTGCTGCGCAGACATGTGCCCTCGCTCTCAAAGAAGCATAGATTGAGTTATCAGTTGCTCTCTCGCTCAGCGGTCCTTAATGCAATGCCGGAGAATATTCGAACTGAGAGTGACCGGACAGAGTTTGCTGGCGCGCTTCGGAATGTGCTCAACACCTATTCGCGGGATGTAATAGCCGGCATAATTCTCGTCTCAGACGGACGCCGAAGTCGAAGGTCTCGCTCCGAACAGGATACGCCGGGGGATCTGCGTCCGGTCCTGGAATCTCTCGAAGGCATGTCGGTTCCGTTGCATACGTTTCTGCTCGGTTCGGAGGACGATGCCCCCGATCTGGCCGTGGCCGATTACGAGATCCCGTCGTTGTTGCGGAAAGGTGGTCGGGCGACGATCACTGTCACGATAAAAACGGCTGTGCCCGAAGGTACCGCCTGCCGTGTCACTGTTTCTCGGATTGGCGTTGCGGGTGACGAAACCGCGCTGGCGGAGGCCAGTTTTGTTGCCGATGGCTCCTCGGAGCGTTTGGTCCTTCTCGAGGTGCGACCGGAAGTCGCAGGAACAAACCCCATTCGTATCGCTGTGTCGGCTGAGGAAACCGAAGACCGTTTCCCGACCAATGACAGCGTTGTCGAGAGTCTGGGGGTGGTTGAGGGACGGTTGCGCTGTTTCGTCCTCGGCGATGTCCCCGACTGGAACATGCGCGCGGCGGTGCAAGCTCTGGACGAATTGCCGGTGCGGATGAAAACTTTCTTCTCAGGTCAATCGGACGAAGAACCGCCGCGTGGGAGTGGTAACGACAAAGTGCCGGAGACGGCCGAACAGTGGGGGAAATACGATATCGCGGTTCTCGGCGGCGCGGTTTTCCCGGGATTCAATGCGAAAGATGCCTCTGCCATTGTGGAAGCTGCCAGGGAGAAAGGGCTGGGGTTGTTTGTGCTGCCCGGACCGGATCCAGATTACGCAGGGTGGATGGCGCAGCAATTGGGTTGGCCGACCGGCATGAAACCCCTGGAAAGTCCGAGTGGG